>CANPXJ010000031.1 GCA_947585915.1 uncultured Bacilli bacterium
ATGGCATATGACCCAATAGAGAATGCGAAGATGATAAGAGAGATGGATTTAAACTATGCTAGAGAAGATGCTAAAAAGGAAGGCATACAAGAAGGCGCAAGACAAAATCTAGTTGAAAATGCTTTAGAGCTTTATAAGAACGGAGTTTCCAAAGATATTATCTGCAAATCACTAAAAATTAGTAAAAAAGAACTAGAAAAAATTTTAGAAGATTACCATTAAAAAAAGAGGTAATCCTCTTTTATTTAATAATAGATTACGCCGGCAAGAATTATTGCTAGCAAAATATATAAGACAATTATAAAGTATGCGTTGTTATTCACGCCACATGATGAATTATTATTTTTACAAGTTGGTTTTTTGTTACAACATGCACTCATAATAGGATACCCTCCTTTATTTATTCATTTATTGTTAAATAAATGCTCCTACAATGATTATTAAAAGTATGAATAGCACTAGGATTATTGCAGGTCCTAAGCATCCGCAGCCATTGTTGTTCATAAATCATTCCTCCTTTTTTGTCTTTTCACTAATATAGTATACAAAACCCAGAATTTGTGTGAGTGTTCTTCTTGTAATTTTAATAAATGATTGGTATAATTGGAAATGTTTGGAGGATAATATGAAAAAGAAAATGATTTTATTAGGAACATGCCTACTACTTGTAGCAGGATGTGGTAAAGAAATACCAAAATTAAAAGATGGAAGCGAGGCTATTGTTACTTTTGATAATGGCAAAATTAGTGCTAATGAATTATATAATGAAATAAAAGATACTTATGGACTTTCAACTTTAATTAATATGGTTGATAAAAATATTTTAGAAAAGGAATATAAAAAAGATTTAGAAGATGCCAAATCTTCAGCTAAAAGTCAAATCGAACAAATTGAAAAACAATATGGTGATGATGCTTTATCAGCAGTACAACAATACACAGGTTTTTCTTCAATGGAAGATTATCAAGATTATTTATATATAGCTTATTTACAAAATTTAGCTGTTGAAGATTATGCTAAAAACCAAATCAGTGATAGTGAAATTCAAAAATATTATGATGAAAAAGTTTATGGAGATATTAAAGTAAGTCATATTTTAATTACTCCTGATGTTAAAGATGATATGTCTGATGATGAAAAAACAAAAGCTGAAGAAAAAGCCAAAAAAGAAGCTGATAAATTAATTAAAGAATTAAAAGAAGCTAAAGATGTATCAAAGAAATTTAAAGAGCTTGCTAAAAAGAGTTCTGATGATGAATCAACTAGTGAAAATGGTGGAGATTTAGGTTATATTAATACTGATACTCTATCAAGTGACTATGATGGATTTGCTGATGCTGCTTATAAATTAAAAGATGGTGAGTATACAACTGAAGCTGTAAAAACTACTCTTGGTTATCACATTATTTTAAGAGTTAAAACTAAGGAAAAAGCTAAACTTGATGATGTTAAAGATAAAATTAAAGAGACGTTATCAGAAGAATTAATTAATAATGATGCTACTACTTCAATCAATGCTTTACAAGAAATAAGAAAAAAATATGGTGTAGAAATTAAAGATAGCGAATTAAATAAACAATATTCTAATTATATTCAAAATTCTTTATCAAAAGCATTAGAACAAAATAAAAGTACAACTGAAAACACAGAATCTTAATTGATTCTGTTTTTATATCTTATCAACAAATTCATTAATTTTATCAATACTATACCCTTTGGCGTATAGTTTATTTTTTAAATAATATTTTAATTTTTCATTATCATATTTTTTACTTAATTTTTGATAAAATTGAAAAGCTGTTTTTTCAAAATTATCATCTTCTTCTATTTTTAAAGAAGATAATATTGGGTTTGTCATTTCGTAACTATAACCATTTTTATATAAATATTCTTTATTTTTCTTTATAAATATTTGTTTACTATCTTTATTACTTTTAAGACGTTTTTTTAAAATTTTAGCAATTCTATCTTGCCAAATGTTATAATCAATTAAAGCTAATTCTTGTTCTATTAACTCTTTATTCAAATCTAAATTAATTAAACTATTTTTTATTTTTAAAGGACCATTTAAAGTTAAATTAATTTGGTCTAGTATATAATAATGAATATATTTTTCTTCATCTACATACCCTTCTTGTTCTAATCTATTTAGTGTTTTAATAATAGTATTATTTAAAAAGCCTTTCTTTTTAAGGTAGGTAGTTATTTCTTTTTGACAACGCATTTTTATACCTAAATACTTAATAGCTTGATAATAGCTAGCAAGTTCATCATTAGCTTTTTTTATTTCTTGATATTTAGTATTATCAATATTTTTTTGATTTAATAAATTATATTTTAAAATTATATCATCATACAAAATTAAAGATTCACTATCTTTAAAACTTAATTTATATCTATTATCATTTAATTTTTGAAACTTAATTATTTGCATAATTCCTCCTATACCCATTATAACACCAAAAGAAAAAAGAATATTATTTTTTATATTCTTTACATGCTTCATCCAAATCTTTAATTAAATTATTAATATCTTCTTCTTTTTCAGTTCGCACACCACAAGCAAACTTGTGTCCCCCTCCCCCATATTTGGAGGCAATCTCATTAATAATTGGTCCACGCGAGCGAATATTTACTTTATAAATTTTATTTCTTTCATCAAAGGTAATAAAAATCCACGCTATAACCTCTTTAATAAAATTAAAATCATTTATCATATTGGAAGCAGTTGCATTATCAACTCCATATTTTTTGATGATTTCATTATCTAATTTTATATACCCTAATCCATTGGTTGTAACATTTAAATTAGTTGAAAGATAACCATGAAATCTAATTTCACTTAAGGGTCTTGTATATAAAAGTGGATACAGAGAGTTGATATCTATTTTTGCTTTTCTTACTAGCTCAGTAATTAATTCAAAAGTCTTAATAGAGGTATATGATAATAAGAATCTATCACTATCAGATACTACTCCTAAAAAGAGATTATTAGCAATGTTAGTATTCAATCTTAAAGGACTATTAAAAATTAATTCGATAATCATTTGACATGTAGAACTAGCACTATCGTCTACCCATTCAATTTTTCCCATCTTATCTTCATAAGGATGATGGTCAATTTTTATTACTTCTTTAAAATCACTAAAGTTGGGAATATCAACACGATTTATATTAGGAACATCTAAAACAATTAATAAAGACGTAGCAAAATTATTAGTTTCAATTTTATCCAAAGTTCCAAAATATTTAAATTTAGATACACTTACTCCACAAGCATAAACCTTTTTAGTTTTGAAGGTTGCTTTGATAGAATCTCTTAAAGCAATTTGACTGGCAATTGCATCTGGATCAGGACTTATATGTCGAGCAATATAAATCTCATCGTATTCCTTGATTTTTTTATAAATTTTTTTGCAAATTGGCTTTATAAAACCACTTCCTTTTATTTTATTAAATTAAATGTATCTAAAGCTATCATCAATTCTTCATCTGTTGGCACAACATAAACGGGAATTTTAGAGTCTTCACTACTAATTAAACCAAATTTTCCAAATGTATCTTCATTTACTTTTGAATCGATTTTTACCCCTAAACTACTAATTCGTTTAATAATTTCTTCTCTAAATTTAGGCCCTTTTTCGCCAATTCCAGCCGTAAAACAAATTACATCAGCACCATCTAATAAATTATTATACATAGCAATATAATTAGCACTTTTTTGACAAAAGATATTAAATGCTAAAACGGCATTTTCATTACCTTCATTAATAGCAATTTCTATATCACGAGCATCACTACTTACTTCGCTTACCCCAAGTAAACCAGAATTTTTATTTAAATCATTCATAATTTGATCAATATTTTTATTAGTCTTTTCCATGACATAAGGAATAATACTAGCATCAATATCACCAGCTCTTGTTCCCATCATAACTCCTGCAGCTGGCGTAAAGCCCATTGAGGTATCAACTACTTTGCCATTTTTTATAGCCGTCACCGAAGCCCCACTACCAATATGACATGATATAATTTTTAAATCATCTCTTTTTAAATATTCCGAAATTGTTTGATTAATGAAACGATGTGATGTTCCATGAAAACCATATTTACGAACTTGATATTTTTCATACCATTCTAAAGGAACAGGATAAATATAAGTTTCTTTTCCCATACTTTGGTGAAAAGCTGTATCAAAGACTCCTACCATTGGCGTATTAGGTAAATATTCCTTAAAAGCTTTAACCCCTCCTAAATTGGCTGGATTATGTAAGGGCGCAAGGACATTAATATCTTCTAAAGCTTCAATATCTTTTTCACTAAGAATTACACTTTCCTTAAACTTATCGCCTCCATGAACAAAGCGATGACCTACACCATCAATATCTTCTAAAGAATCTACAACTTTATTATTAACTAATTCTTCAATTAAATATTTTACAGCTACGGAATGGTCTTTTAAATCAACTTCTCTTTTTAATTTTTCTCCATCAATTTTAATAGTATAAAAACTATTACCAATTCCTATTTTTTCAAATAAACCACTTATTAATTCTTTTTTACTTGGAAGTTCGAATAGTGTAAATTTTAAAGACGAGCTTCCCGCATTAACAGATAATATTTTCATTTCTTCCCACCTCCTTTTAATTATACAAAAAAAAAGATATTTTATCTATCTTTTTAAGTTAATAAAGTCTTTATTGACAATATTTTTGGGTTTTAAAAACATATTATCTAAGTTACCTACACTTTGATTAGTTCCAAAATTATAACCATACTCATTTAATTGGACAAATTCTTTTCTTTCTAGTTCATCTTTAAATTCTAAAGCGGATTGTTTATAATAATAATTAATATTTCTCATGCTATCACCTATTTTTATTATGCATAAAATAACTAAATTTATACATACTATAAATGGTGATATAAATGAAAAAAGAAGATCCTTATTTTAATCAAAAAATAGATTGTAGTGTAAAAAATTGTCTTTATAATGATACAGAGTGTCAGGTTTGTAACTTAGCAAAAATTAAAATTTGTAATTTAAAAAATAATGATAAAAAAGAAAATACTATGTGTGATAGTTTCGAAGCAAAAGACTAGAGTAAGTTATTAGTTTTTTCCTTTTCGGTATTTATTTTTAAGACCTCATGATTTTTAATGGCTACATTTATTAAATTTTTATAGTCAATTAATTTTTCATATTCTTGGCATAATTTAGCTTCGGGATTTATAACAGGATGCTCAGGAACAAAAATAGTACAACAATCTTCAAAAGGTAAAATAGAAGTTTCATAAGTATCTATTTGTTTAGCAATATCAATAATTTCGATTTTATCAAAGCAAGCAACAGGTCTAATAACTGGCATTTTGATAACTTCATTAATAGCAGCCATTGAACTTAAAGTTTGTGAGGCTACTTGGCCAATGCTTTCCCCATTAATCAAAACTTTAGCCTTATTATTTTGGGCTATTTTTTCACTTATACGATACATCATCCTGCGCATTATGGTAATTAAATATTCATGAGGAATATTTTTATAGATTGCCTCTTGAATATCAGTAAAGTTAATAATATGTAATTTAATTTCATTATTATATATTGCTAATTTTCGGGCGAGAGAAATAACTTTATTTTTAGCTGCTACACTTGTGTGAGGAGGACTTTCAAAATAAATAGCTTCTAACTTTACTCCCCTTTTGATGCTTAAATAACCTGCAACTGGTGAATCTATTCCTCCACTTAACATCAATAATCCTTTACCTAATACTCCGACTGGATAACCACCAATACCTTCTTCTTTTTCAAAATAAATATAACTAGCATTAGTTCTAATTTCAATATTAACAAGTATATCTGGATTATGAACATCAACTTTCAAATTATCAATATTTTTAAGGATAATTCCACCCATTTTTTTGCTTATTTCCATACTTGTTAAAGGATAATTTTTATTACTTCTTTTAGTTACAACTTTAAAGGTTTTAAATTCTTGTTTTTTTAATAGTTCTAAAACATGACTACCAATAACTTGTAAATCATCACTAGCTATTTCATAAGCGATATCAATTTCATGAATACCAAAAGTATTTTTTAAGATTCGCATAACTTCTGCGTAATTATCTTTTTTAGGAATAACAAACATACGACCTTTATCAAACTTTATTTGAACATCAGCAGTTTTCAAATTATTTTCAATATTTTTTTTAAGGGTACTTAAAAATAAACCAATATTTCCTTTTTTGGTTGATAATTCTCCATATTTTATCATAATTATTTTATGCACGATTTCACCTTCTTAAGTTTTGCAACTCCATTTTATAATAAATCTAATAATATGACAACTAAAAAACCTGGATTTAATGAACCTTACATTATATTTCTTTTCAAAAATCTGGCGGATTAAAATTACAAAAAGTGTCCGATTGAAATCTTAAAATCTGTCCGATTAGAAAATTCACATTTTGTTCTTTATACTTTTTTCATCTTTAAAATATTGCATTTTGTAAAACACTTATAGTATAATTAAATTGGTGATAATATATGAGTTCTATTTGGCAATATGTAATTATTTTAGCAGTTTTAGCAATCATTGCTTTAATTGTTGTTAAAATCAATAAAAAAGATTTTGGTGTTGAAATTAATAAACTTATTCAGTATTTAGGAGGCAAAGATAATATTATTAATTGTGAATGTAATATGTCCCGTTTTAAAGTTATTTTAAAAGATGTATCCAAAGCTGATAAAGATGGTATTCAAAAACTAGGAGCTAAAGGAATTGTCGAAGTTGATAATCAATTAAAAATAATATTTGGTAAAAATGCTAAAGCTTTAAAAAGATATATAGAGGATTTATTATAATAAATCTTTTTTTATGGTACAATGTTAATACTTGTAGGTGATATTTATGCACAAATATTTAAATTCCATTCTTTGGGCTGTTCTTTTATTTCCACTTTTAGCTTTAATTTTAACTATTCCCTACATGATAGTTCAATATCATAAATATGGAGCTATAACTAAAAAAAGAACTTTAATTGTTTATTCTTTTATATTCTATCTATTATGTATTTATTTTCTAGTTATCTTACCTCTTCCCCAAATTAAAGATGTATTTAATTATCAAGGAAAATGGTATAACTTAAAGCCGTTTACTTATATTAATGACCTTAGTACAGCTGGTGTTTTTAAAATTAATAATCCTCGTACTTATATTTCTTTATTTACCTCCAATCGCATATTTGAACCATTATTTAATGTAATTTTAATGATTCCCTTTGGAATATATCTGCGTTATTATTTTAATAAAAGTTGGTTTACCACTATTTTATATACTCTTATATTTTCTTTGTTTTTAGAAATAACTCAACTTTCTGGTTTATATTATATTTATCCTCGTCCTTATCGGATGTTTGACGTTAATGATTTAATTATGAATACTTTAGGAGGTTTAATTGGTTTTATAATCACCCCTATTTTTTCCTATTTCTTACCTTCCTCCTTGCAACTTGAAGAAGAAGTTTTACGAAAAAGTAAAAATGTCACTTTTAGTCGGAGATTTATTGGCTATTTAATTGATATTTTTATTATTAGCTTAGTCATATTGATAATACCTAAAAAATTAAATTATTTAATTATCTTGTTTATCATAATTTTATATTTTTCTTTAAGTTTATGCTTATTTAATGGCAAGACGATTGGTAAAAAAATAGTTAATATTAAAATTGATGATGCTAGTAGATATAAATATATTTTAAGAAGCATTTTATTTGAAGGTTTATTTTTACATATCTATTTAATTCTTTTGTTTTTGCACCTTAATATTTTATATGCTATTTTAATTCAAGTCAGCCTTTATTTATTTTTACTTTTTGAAATTATATGTCGTAAATATTACCATCAACAAACTTTATTAATAGACAAATTACTCAATTTAGAAATCGTTGATACAATAAAACACGAAGAAACTTATATTATAAAATTATAATAATAGCACTCTTTTATTAATTTCACATAAATTATTAGTGAGAATACATGAAAGGGTGAATAATATGTGTAATAATAATTCAGCATCTAATAATCAAGGTAACTGCATTGCTGATATTTTAAATGTTATATTAATATTACAACAAAATGCAAGTCCAGAAAATTGTTTAGATTCTTGTGATCGTCCAATGTTAGGTGGCGGGCCAAATTGTTTAATCTGCAATACTCGTCCCGTAATGTTATATACATGTTGTGGAAATGGTACTCCTTGGACAATGCCTGTTTGCAAAGATAGTTCTATAACTTGCTCAAATCCACAAGCTAGTGATAATGGAAATGGTTGCTGTTCTTGTGTATTTAGAGTTGAAAAAATAGATGGAAATTGTGCAACATTTAGAGTTCTAGCTGATAATCCTGAACCAAGTTGTTGCAATACAATGCCATACATAGCAACTAATTCATTCTTCACAATGAACCTAAGCTGTGTTTGCTGCATAAAATGTTTAAGTGATACAACAGTTGATTGTGTTTAAGAGAGATTATCTCTCTTTTTTATTTACTTACGAGTTAATTTTTGAGTATAATCCGAAACAGTCTTTAAAAATTCATTTTCTTCATCGTACACTTCATTTTTAAATTGGATTCCTCTTTCTTTAAAAGCTCGATAAAATCCATATAAACTACCATAACAATATTCCCAGTTTTTTAATTTAGAATCATAAACACTATAACCTTCTTCATCTACAATTCTTAAATAAGTTTTTTGATTATTATCAATTTTTCTCATGATATCATTATATTCGCCAATATTGCCCAAATAATCAATTATAGTTATATTATTATAATTAATATTATGCTTTTTAGCATAATCTTTTAATTCTTCTTTAGTATCAAAAATTTTCCCTTTCAAAACATATAATCTCATTTGTGGTTTTGGTATATTAGTTAACTTAATGGCATTTTCAGAAGCAAACATTTTATTTAAAATATTAAATACCTTTTTTGCTTCTTTTTTACTATATTTTTGCATAATCGTTGTATCATCTATATTTTCTTCCTTTAAAATATCTTTTGTTTTATTACTCATTTTAACTCTCCTATCTACATTTTTATCATACATCAACAAATTACTAATTGCAATTAAAAAAAACGAAACTAACTATATAATAATTACTTCGTGTTTTTTTAATTCTTTTTCATATATATCTGTATGCTTTGTTATTTCATCTTTAGATAATTGTTTATACTTGCTAGAATCAACAAATGCACAATTACCATAATTATGAATATAAACGGCTGTTGCTTTGATACGATACAATACCTTTAGTGTTTCTTTAACATCCTCTAATGTTTCAGTAGGAAATCCTGAAATTATATTAATTAAAGTTTCTTTTGGATAAATTTCATTAATATCATCCATGAATTTTATTACTTGTTCAGCAGTAATACCTTTTCTCATTAATTTTAAAATTCTATTACTCCCAGATTCTAATGAAGTTTGAATATAATTAACTTTAGAACTATTTTTTAAAGTTTCTTGAAAATTATTTTGAATAGCCTCTTTTAATGCAAAACTATCTAATCCTATAGTTTTAATATTTTTTTTAGTTTCTATATATTCAATAATGGAAGGAAGTTCATAACTATTATATAAATCTTTACCATATTGACTCAAATTCATACCAGTTAATAACACATGGGCTATTTTATCTTCATTGGCTTTATCAATATAATATTTAACTTTTTCAATATCAGTACTTATTAAAGGCCACTTTTGATAATTAACCTTACAAAATGAGCAATTATTTAAGCAACCTTCTGTTATATAAATTTTTGCATAATGAGTTTCATCATATACTATTGCAGCACCATAATCTTTAGAATTTAATTCTGAATATTTTTCATTATCAATTGTTTTTAATAAAAGGTCTGGATGCTCTGGAGAAAACACATAATCAAAATTCTCATCTAACCAGGTATGCACAACTTCATTTAATTGTTCATATTTAAAATTTCTAGCCATACACCCTATAAAATAGTTTTTAGCATCTGGTTTTTTCTTTTCTAAAACTTGAGAAATGTGATTAACAGCCCAATTAGTTGATTGTAAGCTAGAGCAACAACCATCAGTAAAAATATTAATATCCGCTTGGGAAATATCATCGACAATTTCAAAATATTCTTTTAAATGAATATTTATATATTCTGTTTGCCAATTATTAGGACATTTTCCGCGTTTTCCATTAATATAAATTTTCATTTTTTATCATCTCTTTAAATAAAAATAAATTATTTGTATGATTTTATAAAAAAATTTAAAAGTCAATCTTAGAATTTAAAAAAGCTAAACTGCTCTTATACATTCATAACACTTTGCAGTTTAGCTATTATTTTCTTTTCAATTCGGGAAATATAAGATTGGGAAATACCTAAGATTTCAGCCACTTCTTTTTGCGTGTATTCGGTAGTATTATTTAATCCATATCTTAATATCATAATTTGCTTTTCCCTTTTATCTAGAGAATTTAAATGTTTTGATAAAAGTTGTTTATCTAATTTGTTTTCAAAAGTTTTAATTACTATATCATTATCAGTTCCTAAAATATCTTCTAAATGTAATTCATTGCCTTCTGAATCATAATTAAGGGCATCTTCAAAAGATATTTCTCCTCTTCTTTTTTTATTTTTTCTTAAAAACATTAAAATCTCATTAGCAACACACCTTGAAGCGTAAGTAGCTAATTTAATATTTTTATCTATTTTATAAGTCTTAATTCCTTTTATTAAACCAATTGAACCAATACTAACTAAATCTTCAATATCATAACCAGTATTTTCATACTTTTTAGCTAAAAACACCACTAAACGTAAGTTATGCTCAATTAACTTATTTCGAGCATTTATATCACCTTGTTGAGCTTTAATAATACATTTAAGTTCTTCGTCTTTATCTAAAGGTGGTGGTAAAATATCTGTACTTCCTACAAAAAAGCAATCACTATACTTTCTTTTTAAACTCTTAATTAACTCCTTTAATTTAGTAAACATTTATAATTCCTCCTTTAATCTATTATTTAATAAACACTCTACTTGATCAAAATGAAAATTCGCCTCAGTCACGCCAATCAAAATATTATTAAACTCTTTTTTATTTATATAAATTTTTTTGGCTTTATAACAACTAATAAGTCCTCCACTGCCTATCGTTTGATAAGGAACAAAATATTCTTTTTCTCCTTTTAACTTTCCTTTAACCAGATTTTTACTTACAAAAATAACCACTTTTTTACTAATTGGATCAACTAAATTATTACCAGTATCTAAAAAACCAATTATATTAAGTTGAAAAGAGTTAGAAAACAAAATCTTAACTGGATAATAATGGTTATACATACTTTTTAATATTTTATTTTCCTTAATATAAATATAGATAACAAAGGGACTTATTAGAACTAAAAAAATAATATTTATCGATAAACCTTTATGAAAAAAAACTAACCCTTCTCTTTTATAAGCAAAACTATTATTTAGAAAGTATAAAAAACCACCTAAAAAAGAACTAACTAAATATAAGAATACAAAGTTTTTAAAAAAATAACGAATATTGTGATAACCAAAAGCAATAAGTAACATCAAAATACTAATTAATAATTTAAAACAAAATAATTCTAAAGAATTAATCCGTAAAAAAAGCAAAAAGATGCTTAAACTACCAAATAAAGAAGCTAACAATAACCTTTTAAAAGCTACATTTCTTCTAAGTAAAAGCTTAACGGTCACAAGCAATAATAAATCAAAAAAGAAATTTAGAAAAAAAACTAAATCAAGATATATCTTCACTTGCATCACCAAAAAAATTATAAAAAAAACATAGAATAAACTATGTCATATTTTGTTTGACTGGCAAATTTTTTTGATAAATAAAAACACAAAATGGATTAAAAGAATTAAGGCAAAAGAAAGTTCATAGCTTAAAGTCAATTTGGCTTTTAATATATAAGGTAAACATAAAATAATTGCTATTAAATAAACAAAAAGGATTTTTAAGTAATCTTTTTTAAACTCAATTTTTCCTTTGATATTTTTATCATATAACTTATTAACCAGTAAATATAAATTAATAGTAAAAAATAATATTTTTGAAACATAAGCAACATGATAATGGGCAAAGTAAATAAAAATAGCTACTAAAATTAAGGTATCAAATCTAAATACTTTATTTTTTTCATTTAACAGTTCATCTTTAATTAAAAGGTAAAGATAAATAAAATAAGGAATAAAACTCAAATAAGAAAGTAACATATTCATTTTTCCACCTCTTTTTTGGAATAAATACATCCACAATAATTTTGACGATATAAATTATATTGGTTAGATAATTCAATACTCCTTTTATAACCATTCTTCTTTTTAAAATCACTTACTAAATATTTTACTTTATATTTGCCCTCTAAAGCAAGTCCTACTTCATTTAATTTAGAAGCATTTTTATAAGGACTTACTGATAAAGTAGTACCAAAATAATCAAAGTTATTTTCTAAAGCCTTTTGAACAGTATATTCAAGCCTTAATTCATAGCACTTAAAGCAACGCTTGCCCCCTTCCTTTTCCTTTTCTAAATTTAAAGTTATCTCATGAAATTTTTCATTATCATAATCACAATCCATCAGTTTTATATTTTTAGAAATTAATTTTAAAAATCTTTTTTGTTCTTCTTTTCTTTTTTCGTACTCTTCTTTTGGTTCTATATTAGGATTGTAATATAAAACTGTTATTTCAAAATAGGAAGCTAATCTTTCAATTACAGCTGAAGAACAAGGGGCACAACACGTATGTAATAAAAGTTTAGGTCTAATATTTTGTTCTTTTAAACTCGCTAAAATTTCTTCCATTTTATTATTATAATTAATCTTCATTTTTATCCCCTGACTTTCCTAATAGTTTTGAAAATAAAAGTTTTCTTCATTACTACTATCTAAATATAAATATCCTTTTTGATTATTTAAAGTCGAATAAATTTCATCATAGTGATTTAAGTTTTTAATATTTATTAAATTAGCATATACTGTATTAGTATCATTCATTCTTAAAATAAAACGGGTATCATCAATTACTTCCTCATTACTTTTAGAAGGAGAATATTCTATTTCACTAATAGATGATAAGATATCACTATCAACTTTTAATAAAGATTTAATTAATTTAGCATAAATAGTATCAGGTACATAATTAATTAAGGTTGGAACTCCTTTATAGCTACTAGTATCATCTATCTCTTTTTCATCATCTAAAACTATTTTCTTGTTATTTAAATTATAAAATAATATTTTATATTCTTCTACTTCAATTGTTAATTTTCCTAATAAACTTTTTCTTATTTTAACATCTTTAACTAAAGGAATTTTTTTAATATTCTTTTTTAATCCTAAAGTTGTTGTTTTAAAAATTGAAGGATAATTTTTAATGTGAGCAGCACTAATAATTTCATTATCAGTTATTAAATTAGTTCCTTTAATATAAATATTTTTAATAGGCATTTTAAAAACATAATATAAACTATATATTACTAAATATAAAATTAATAATAAGATAATTACTCTTTTCAAACTTAATTTTTTAACCTTTACTTTTTTAGTTGCAGCCATATAATCTTTTCCTTTTATTTTATCTTTTGATTATTATTAGTATAATTTATATCCAATTCTACAATTGCATCACAAATTTTATAATAATAAAATCTAGTTAATTTCTCATAGTTACCCTTCATTGCCTGTAATAAGAATTCTTTATATAAATCTCTTTGTTCTACCCCAATATAAATAGGAGCTAGATTTTTGTTTTTTAACATTAGATTAAGAAGAGCTCTAAATGTTCTTTTATTTCCATCGCAAAAAGGTTGTAGTTTCATTAGTTCGGTAGAAATTTTAATACAATTATCAATGTAATCAAAAATGTTACACTCTTCTAAAGAAGCAATAATTTCTTTTGATTTAACGATATAAGAGTTAAAAATTTTTGTGGCTTGAAAAGCAGGCACTACCTCAATATCTGTATCATATAAAACAACATCATTATCTCTTAATTTTCCACCAAATTCTTTACCTTCACACTCTGAATAAAGCAATTGATGAATTTTTATTGATTCTAAAAATATATTGAAATTTTTAAAATCAGAATTATAATTTTGAATATAATCATACACTTTGCCAATACCTATTTGCTCTTCTTTAGTACAATTGGTTTCTACTCTACTTTCATTATAAATATATTTATCTTTATAATTATTAAATATTATATCAAAGTGTTTTTTATTTATATAGTAATAATATAAACCAATAATATTATGAGGAATAAAATCAAAGTGATTATATTCTTTTTTTCGAGTTTTATAACCCTCAAATAAATGAGTTATATATTCTTGCGCCTCTTCATGAGACATTTCAAAATTTTCAAAAGCTGCAGCTAATTCTTCATGCATATTATCACCTACTTATTTTTCTATTAATTTATTATAAATTATTTCACTACTATTAGTTACTGCTAATTTTTGCATATTATCTTTCATGATAGTTATTTTATCTGGATTTGTAAGAATTGATTCTATTTTACTTTTTAAAATTTCACTTGTTAAGTCTTTTTCTTCAATCATTTCCCCGGCATTGTTTTCTTTTAAAGAAAGAGCATTATAATATTGATGATTATTAGCAACATAAGGACTTGGAATAAAAATAGCGGGGATTTTTAAAGCTAGTATTTCACTTATGGTACTAGCCCCAGCTCGAGTTACAACCAAATCGGCTACTTTTATTATTGAAGATAAATTATCATAAAAATCAATTACTTTAACATTAGGAGCAAAACTCTCTTCCTTAATAAAATCTGCATATAAGCTTTTGCCTGTTATATAAAGAATTTCGTAGTTATCATTTTTTTCCTTTAGTAATGGTTTTATTTTTTCATTAACTGTTCTACTTCCTAAAGAACCGCAAACACATATAACTAATTTTTTATTTTTACTAAATCCTAATTTCGTTTTATCTATTCCTTTAATACTTAAAGCATCTTCTCCACAAGGATTACCACAATAAAATACATTTTGAGAATTTTTAAAATACTTGATACTGTCTTGAAAAGAAACTCCAACTAAACTACAGTTTTTAGCTAATGCTAAATTAGACTTACCGGGAATAGAATTCTGTTCGTGAATAAAAGTTTTAATGTGTAATTTACTTGCCACACTTATCACTGGATAGGTAACATATCCTCCACAACCAATAACAATATCAGGTTTAAATTCCTTCATTATTTTTTCACATTTTTTCTTGGCTTTTTTGATAAGAAAGATATTTTTTAAATCCCTTAAGATATTTTTTTTACTAAAACCATATATTTCTAAAGCTTCATACCTAATATTTTTTTTCGGTATTATATCTTTTTCCATTCGATTATGAGTACCAATATATAAAATTTCTAAATTTTTTTCTTTTTCTTTAAATTTATTTATAATAGCTAAAGCAGGATAAATATGTCCTCCTGTCCCTCCAGCACTAACAATGATTTTCACTCATCTCACCTACTTACTAAATTATACTATAGATTTAGACTTTTAGCATTAATTTATCTTTTTTTATTGTAAAGAAAAAAGGACTTACTCCTTTATCAACATAATTAATCAATATCTAAATTAGCAGATGTTATACAAAAAACTGCATATAATGGAACAGATTTAATATTATTTTGGAAACCAAAATTTTTGTTAGAAATTCTTATTCCATATTTTGGCTCATATTCTTTCATATAGTTATTTAAACTCCTAGATTTAGTATGTATGCTGGATTTGACTTCCAAAGGTATTATTAAGCCCTTTTCTGACTGTAAAACAAAATCTAATTGACTGTTAAAGTCATTTTTCCAATAATTTAAGTTTAGTCCATTGTATTTTAAAGAACTAGCTACATAATTTTCAGTAAGCATACCAATCATTACTTCATTTACACTTTCACGATTTTTTATTAAATAAATAGGAAATTCACTTAAATTAGTAAGAAGACCTACATCGTTCATATATAATTTAAATGAATCTAACTCTTCATACATTTTTAAAGGTAAGCCTATTTTTGTTTTAATACATTTACTTGCAATACCAGCATTTATTAACCAATTAATTGATTCTCCAAAAATAGAGTTTGTTCCCCCTTTTTGAACTAATTTGTACTGAAATTTTTTGTTTTCTTTAGCAAGTTGGACTGGTATTGAATCAAAAGTAGCAATGATTTTAGGAGCATCTGATGTTTCACAATATTTAGTAATATCATTTTTATATGATTCAATAATATCTTTTTGATAGTCAATAGCAGTTATCATAGAATTTGTTTTAATATATTCATCTACAACTTCTGGCATACCTCCAATAGATAAATAATCATAATATAATTCTAAAGCTTGGTTATGTAGTAAAGAAGACATTGATTCATTACTATTAAAACATTCCTTAATTTTATTTAATAATAATTCATTTTTAGTATTAATTAAGAATTCGTCAAAAGATAAAGGATAAATTGTTAAAAAATCGACTTTACCTACGGGAAAAGAAAATTCTTTTTTATTTATATGAACACCAAGTAAACTTCCAGCCCCAATAACATAATACTCAGGTGCTTCCTCATAAAAATATTTAAGAGAGGTTAATGCACGTGTATTTTTTTGAATCTCATCAAAAAATATTAAAGTTGTATCTTTATTTATTTTTTTATTAAAAGCTATCTCTAAATTTTCAATTAAATATTTGGGAGTT
The DNA here is from genome assembly GCA_947585915.1 of uncultured Bacilli bacterium. Lineage (GTDB taxonomy): Bacteria > Bacillota_I > Bacilli_A > RF39 > UBA660 > HGM10766. The sequence goes on from CANPXJ010000031.1 coordinate 16,782, forward strand.
ATATCATCATCAATTATTTTACTTATAATATTATTTGTTTCAAAATTTACGTAAATAATATCTTTAAAATACTCTTTAGCAAATTCTTTTACCAAATATGTTTTCCCCACTTGTCTGGCACCATAAAGTAATAATGGGTTTCTATTTTTTTTGTTTTTCCATTTTATTAAATCATCCATAGCCTTTCTTTTCATTTTGTATCACCTAGGTTCAATATACACTATAACTCAAAAAAAAATCAATATATTACTGACTTTTTTTGAGTTATAACATCGAATTCAATGTTTTTTCTATCATATATTTTTATAAAGACTTAATATTTTATCCCAATTTATAAAATATAAATAAAATTGACCACTCTCTAAACTAATTAATAATTCAGCTTTACCATTACATGAATTTATTTATCGATTGAACAAAATGATTTATAAATAAACCATGTCAAACCTCACGGTTTGATTTTTCTCCTTCAACGGGTAGTCTACCCTCC
>CANPXJ010000032.1 GCA_947585915.1 uncultured Bacilli bacterium
AGCACATAAACAAGATGATCATGTTTCAAAACTGTGATTCCTATTCAAGCTCCGTTGCTTGCGACGGGGTAGTTGACCGTGAGCTTTTATATCGGCTCCTTCAACATATCGAGCAAATTCTAAATTCCAGAATATACTTTTACTATCTAAAACAATTTGTTCATGAGCTTGCATATCAGCTCCTTCTATATTTTCTACAAACCAACAACTTAATTCTGGATTTTTGATTTTTAAAACACTTTTTTCAAATATATCGATTATCTTTTGGTTTCCAATTCTTTCTTGCATATTTTTAATATTTGCTATTATTACTCTAATTTCATCATTCGTATAATTAATATTTCTTTTTTTCATATTATGATGTTCCTCTCTAAAATTACTATTATTTTAACATAAGTGACATAATTATGCAACTACAACCAAATTTAAAAAAAGGCCACTTGTAATATATAAATAGTAATTTTAATAAAATATTTATAATCAAAACAAGAAAATTTTGTGGAAAAAGTTTACGATTATCCATAAACTTTATCTTTATTATGAAATATTTGGTGCTAATGATAGTATTTTATTATTTATGTTAAGAATATCATTAATATTACCTTTATAAATACCTAAATCATTCAACAAGACATCAAATGCTCTTATCCAACGTAAGTCTCCACTATTACCTACTACATTCATGTGAGCTAAAATATCAGCCCCTTTAACATCACACGCAAAACAATAATTCCATTTTGGATCTTTACTTTCTAAGACGACTTGTTCATGAGCTTTTATGTCTGCTCCTTTAACAACGCATGCAAACATAAAATTCAATTCTGGATCTTTACTGTCTAAAACTACTTGTTCATGAGCCTTTATATCGGCTCCTTCAATTACACGTGCAAACTCAAGACTCCATTTTGGATTTTTACTTTCTAAAACCACTTGGTCATGCGCTTGTATGTTTGCTTCTAAAACATCGCGTGCAAACATAAAACTCAATTTTGGGTCTTTACTATCTAAGACGACTTGTTCATTTTCACTTATATCTATATATCTAAAATCACGCGCAAACCAATAATTGATTTCTGGGTTTTTGCTTTCTATTACTATCTGTTTATGAGCCTCTATATTGTCTCTTTTAACATCATGAACAGATTTATAACTCCAATATGGGTTTTTGCTTTCTAAAACCACTTGGTCATGAGCATTTCTATCCGCTTCTTTAACATCACGAGCAAATATACAATTCCATTTTGGATCTTTACTGTCTAAAACTATTTGTTCATGAGCCTTTATATCAGCTCCTTCAACATAGCGAGCAAAATAATAATTCCATTCTGGGTCCTTGCTTTCTAAAACTACTTTTTCATGAGCTTTTATATCGGCTCCTTTAACATCACGAGCAAATTTACAATTCCACTTTGGGTCTTTACTATCTAAAACAACTTGTCCATGAGCCTTTATATCCGCTTCTTTAAAATCGCGAACAAATTTATAATTCCATTTTGGATCTTTACTTGATAGGATAACTTGCTCGTGGGCTTTTATGTCGGCGCCTTCGATATCATGGGCAAAATAATAACTTAATTCAGAGTTTCTTATTTTTAAAACACTTTTTTCAAACATATCAATTACCATTTTGTCTTCAATTCGATTTTGTGTTTTTTTAATATCAGATATTATTTTTTTTATTTCATCATTCATATTACCAAATTCCTCCCTAAAACTATTATTAGTTTAACATATTCAAAAATTATAAACAACTACACAATAAGAATATAAACTTATAATATAAAAAAAGTTAATTATTTCACTTTAATTAACCCTTTTTCCACTTCTTCCAAAGCTCTTCCTAGTTCCTTTTTATTCTTGTATTCCTCTTCTTTCATTTGAAAATGTTTGTTTTCTAACATTTGCTTACTACGAAAAGAAGCAACATGAACTAGTTTATACTTAGAATCCACAATATTTAATAATTTATCTATTGAAGGATAAAGCATAAATAAATCACATCCTTACAATAGTAATATACTATAATTTATGTTTTTTATTCAATTTTAATATTAATATTTTTACACTATTTTACACTATTTTTTGGTTTTAGTTTGCTTTGGTTTAACACTAGTTTTTTTAGTAACTTTTTTGGTTGTTTCTGGATTACTTGCCTTTATATTTGCAACTCCATTTTCCTTTATCATCACCGGTTTTAATCTTCTTACTAAACTTCTTCTTTTTTTAATTAATAAAAATTCAATTAAAGGATCTAAACTCTCAAGCATTGCTACTACCATGAAGAAGAAACCTAACATAATTGATTGAATTTCATTATTATAAAATAAATTTATACACGTTAGAGTTCCAAAAATCAAAAATAAGACAAAAGTTATCGTTCTTACAAACCACAAAATATTATTACGATCATGGTAATAATCCATCTTAATTAATTTTATAATAGCCATCATAGAAATCCATCCTATTAATGATAACGGAATTACCATTTGAGGATTTTCTACATGGAATGTCACTCCCGAAGCTCCAGCTACAACTGAAGCTAAAGTAATAAATAAATGTTCATAATCGTTTTTTCTTCTAATTATCATATATACTACATAATTAATTAAAGCATAGATAATCATGATAATAAAAAATGTAAAATTCATATCATCAAAACCTAAAGCTGGTATTAACATTAGAAAAATACCTAATATAAATATTAAAATATCTCCTACTATAAGTGCAATTTCATTTTTCTTCATAACTCTTCCCTTTTTTCTTTATAATAAATTTAATTATCTTTACTACTTCCAAATAATTCTAGTAAGCTTATAAATAAATTAATAAAATCTAAATATAATTGAAATGCTAGAAATACTGGTGTTTTTTCTTCTCCTAGCACAGGATATAATTGTTTTACTTTATTCATATCATAAGCAATATAACCACAGAAGATTAAAACTGATACAGCTGATATAATTGTATTTGTTGTTCCACTTTTAAAAATAAACATATTTAATAAAGATGTTATAATTACAACTATTAAAGCTATCGTAATTATTACGCCAAACTTTGATAAATCTCTTTTAGTTATATACCCATAAAAAGCCAATATTGCAAAAATTATTGCTGTTATTAAAAATATAAATATTAAAGAACTCATCTTATAAATTAAGAATATTGTCGATAAAGTAATTCCAGTTGTTATGCTAAAAACAATATAAAAAATCTTGGCTGTAATAGGTTGCATTTTTTGAATTCGCAGGCCCATTAAAAAGGCAATAATAAGTTCAACAACTAAAATTGGTAAAGCTCCAAAAGATACTAATTTTAAAGCTAAATTTTCATTTAATGATAGATAGTAACCACCTACAAAAGATATCATTAAACCAATAAACAACCATATAAATGCTTTTTTATATATTTGATTATTTACCATTATCTCACCTCAGTATAATCTTATCATTTTAATTATTAAAATACAACAAATTATATTTTTTACCTAATTAATTATTCCTTTTTATTTTTAAACTGAAAAATAATAGGAGTTCCCGTAAAATCAAAATTCTCTCTAATTTTATTTTCTAAATACCTTTCATAACTAAAGTGAATCAATTTTTTACTATTGACTTGAAAGGTAAATTTAGGAGGCATAGTTCCTGTTTGGGATACAAAATATATTTTTAATCTTTTTCCTTTATATGAAGGAGGATTATGTAAAGCAACAGCATCAATAATGACATTGTTTAATAAAGAGGTTTTAATTTCTTTTTTAGTATTTTCATAAGCTTTTTTAATTTCTGGCATTAACATATGTACTCTTTTTTTGGTTTTAGCAGATAAAAATACAATATTCACATAAGGGATAAATTGAAATTCCGCGGCTATTTTTTGTTTCCATAATTTTATATCTTCATTAGGATTATCCGCAGTATCCCATTTATTAACGACTAATACCATCGCTTTTCCTGCTTCAATAGCATAAGAAACAATATGTTTATCGTGTTCAATAATTCCTTCTTCAGCATTTATCACAACGACACAAACATCACTACGCTCGATGGCTTTTAAAGAACGAATTAAACTATACTTTTCAATATTTTCATATATTTTTCCCCTCTTGCGCATTCCCGCGGTATCAATAACAATATAATCTTTATTTTCATAACGAAAGGTAGTATCAGTAGCATCACGAGTAGTTCCAGCTATATCAGATACAATAGCTCTATTTTCATTAAGTAAAGCATTAGTTAAACTACTTTTCCCCACATTAGGACGACCAATTATACAAAACTTTAAGATATCAGCATTTTCTTCTTTACTATCAACATTAATGTCTTTGGTAATTTCTTCAAGTAGTTCTCTAAAACCATCATTATGAGCAGCTGAAAGTGGTAAAACATTTTCAAAACCTAATTCATAGTAATTATAAATTTGTTCTTTTCTTTGGGTATTATCAAGTTTATTAACTACTACAATAACTTTTTTGCTTGTTTTCATTAGCATATTACGAATTTGATAATCATTACTAGTTAAATCTTCTTTACCATCAACAACAAAAACAATTATATCAGCTTCATCGATAGCGAGCATTGCTTGAACTTTAATATCTTCATTAAAATCATCATTTCCCATATCAATACCACCTGTATCAATAAGTAAAAATGATTTATCATTATAATTAACTGTCCCATACACTCTATCTCTTGTAATACCAGGGACATCATCAATTATTGATTTAGTTTCCCCTATTAAACGATTAAAAATAGTACTCTTACCTACATTAGGTTTTCCAATTAAACAAACAGTTTTTTTCACTTATCCCACCTCCAAATAAAGGTTATTTTAACATAGATAAATTATTGTTTCAAATTTATTGACATAACTTATCAGCACCACTACCGTTACAATAATAGAAAAATGAATTTATTCCATCTGAACTAAAATCAGTATCACATAACTCATCATTCGAATAATTTTGATTATCTATAGGATTTATAAATCTTCCATCATCATCAGCTGATAAATATCCTTCATCAATTAATATTGAAATTCTATAATCACTACTATTTAATTTGTTGTATCTAAAATCACTAGTTGCCTTCCATTTGTTATTAGGTCTATCATATTCACAAAAATCACTTTTATTATCTTGAACCCACATCTCTACCGCTGTTTCTATCATTTTCATTTTATTATCCCACATATCTGCTTTTATTTTTTTAGATACCCCCAAATATGAAGGTACAGCAATCAGTAAAATTATTCCAAGAATAGCAATAACTGCCATTAATTCAACTAATGTAAAACCTTTTTTATTCATTATTATCACCATATTATTAGTATAAACTATTAAAGTTATTTTTACAAAGAAAATAGAAATGTATTAGACACTTTGTTTTATTTTATTTGCATATTGTCCACACTTTTTTTCTAATAATAAAAAGTCACAACAACGACTAAATTGATTAATACTTAAGTTTCCCTTTAAATATAAAGAAAAATACCTTTCAACTTTTTTTAATAATTTTCTCTTGTGATTATTAATATAAGTCAACTGATTAATTAATAATTGCTTATATTTATTATCATTAATAATAGGTAATAATTCTATTAAAACAAAATCAGGTACTGGTATCATGTTATTAATATTAATTATTCCTAGCTCACCATTTTTTATTTTAAAAATATCTAGTGCTTTTGGATTTAATTTTTGATGTTTTAGTTTAGGAGAAGATAATGGCGCAAAGTATTTATGATTATGATTTTCATATACCACTCCAATGAATGGGCGTTTTTTATTTTTATTATAAGCTACTTTATTATCAAATTTTCTTAAATAATTAATATATTCATTTTCAATAATATATAATTTTAAATTTCTCATTATTTTCTCCTCCTAACAAATATTTGTTCGTTTTGCTTTTAAAAATATAACTAGAGAATTCTACTCTAGTTCTTTTTTAGCTCCCTACTTTGGCAAGGGTATTCCTCTTTTTTAATTCCCTACTTTGGCAAGGGTATTCCACTTTTTTAGCTCCCTACTTTGGCAAGGGTATCTCCGACTTTTTAGTATTACATGAATTTCTCATTTAATACATTATTAATATACTAAAAGTTTTACATTTTGTAAAGACTAATTTTCTAGAAAAGATTCAATTATTTTATATATTTCTTCTCTTCCTTTTTTACTAATAGATGAGAAAAATACTAATTTATCATCCTGTTGTAAATTAATAGATTCTAAAATTAATTTATCTTGCTTTGCTCTTGCTGTTTTATTTATTTTGTCATACTTAGTAGCGACTATAGTAACAGGTATATTGTAATATTTTAAGTAATTATACATTAATATATCATCTTCAGTTGGTTTATGACGATAATCAATAAGCATAAATACTTGCTTTAAAACATTTCTAGTTTTTAAATATTCTTCAATCATTAAACCAAATTTCTTTTGTTTATCTTTACTAACAGAAGCAAAACCATAACCAGGAACATCAACTAAATAGAAACTATCATTAACTAGATAAAAATTTAATGTTTGGGTTTTACCTGGTTTTGAGCTAGTTCTAGCATAATTTTTACGATTGATTAAAGCATTAATAAAACTACTTTTTCCAACATTGCTTCTACCAACTAGAAGAAATTCACATTTACCATCAGTAGGATATTGACTTACTCTAACAGCTGTTGTATCTAATTCAGCACTTTTGATTTCCATTCATATCACCTGTGCTATACATTATATTAAAAATTTAAGGAAAATGCAAATTAGAGCTTTATAATAGTAATATTATAAGCATATAGACAATCTAACATTTTAAATAAAGGATTATCGGGAGTTAAGACCCTTAAAGATTTGCAAACAATTAATTTTGTTTTAATAAGTATTTCATGAGTTCCTCGACAAAATTGAGGAAATATAGTTTTTTCAGGGCCAAAAATACCTCGATAATGAAATGCTTTATCTAAAACTTTAGGACAAAGACCATTATGCATATGACCGCAAATGACATAATCTATTTTATCTAAAATATGGGAATTTTTTACTTCCTCACTTACAACACATAAAGGACTATGGCAAAGAAGAACTACTTTTTTATGAGCATTTATTTTAAAACAACATTCCTTAAATTCATTAATAAAATTTGTAAACCAAATCTTTTTATACTTATTTAAGTATGATTTATTAGAAGGACAAAAACCAATAAATTGATAATCCCCTAAAATGACACTTTTATTATCTAAAACATATAAATTTTCTATCTTAGCTATTTTTTGGTAAAAATTGCTTATCGAAATTTTTTCATTTTTTAATTCGTGATTACCTTTAGATATTAAAACAGGTGCAATTAATGCTAATTTTTTAAAAAAATTAATTAAATAGTTTATTTCTAAAGTATTAATAATTTTGGGATTATCAATGATATCTCCAGGAATTAAGATATAACTAGGATGCTCTTTTTTAACTCTTTTTAAAATAGCATCATAAAACTTATCTTTCATACTTTTTATATGATGAATATCCGTAATTACACAAAATTTATGAGCAGAATTTTGATTTATATTTATTCTATCTATATTAATTCTCATTATTTTTACCAGCTATTTCTATAAATTTTTTAATTAAAGGATCCATACTAGATAGAAGTTCCGGATGCCATTGGACACCAACAATAAATTTCGATTTATCAACATGCTCAATTATTTCGGAAGTTCCATCTTCTGATTTTCCCACTATTTCAAAATCATTTCCTAGTTTTTTCACTTGATAATTATGAAAACTATTAACTTTTAAAGTATCTTTTTTAAAAATATTATATAAATGGCTATCTTTTTTTAAAATGGTAACTGAATGACAAGCTTTTTCTTTAGTTTCTTTTGTTACTTTATCATCATGAAAATGTGGAGTAGCTATTTTTTCAATAATATTTTTTTCTTTATTTTGATTAAAAGAATACATTGCTAGGGCTTGCATTCCCATACAAATTCCTAAATAAGGTTTATTATTTTTTAAGGCATAATCAATGATTTCTAAATCATAATCATGAATTTCATTACCACCAGGACATAAAAAGCCATCACATAAACTTAAACTTTCTTTAACTAATTTTAAATCAATCATTACTAAAGCAATAGGTACTCCCCCATTTCTAACAATAGCTTGAGTGTAATTATCTAATACATAATAGCGGTCGGTGAAAACTAAAGAGTCATTCCACCCTTTAGTCCTACTTACAATACCGATTATCGGTCTTTGCATTATTAACCCTCCTTTTTAAAAAAAGCTTAATTGAGATGTTTCTGGTAAATGGTCAAGTACTCCTAAAGCTCTTAATTTTGCTAAAGTTGTAGTATTAACCTTTCCGCGTGTTTGTAAATCTTCAATACTATAATATGCCTTTTTTTCTCTTTCTTCAACAATCGTTGTTGCAGCAGCAGCTCCAAGACCGTCAATTGTTTTAAAAGGTAATATTAAAGATTTATCATCTTCATCTATAACAAATTTATTCGCTTGTGATTTTTCTATGTCAATATTTTTAAAACTAAATCCTCTAGCTAACATCTCTAAAGCTACCTGTAAGGTTTCGATTATTGCTTTATCTTTATTGGTAGCATCAAAGCCTTTAGTTTGTAATTCCATTATTTTAGTTTTAACAGCATCATAACCTTTTAACATCGATTCAATTTCAAAATCATTAGAGCGAACTGAAAAGAAGGAAGCATAATAATATATAGGTTTGTGAACTTTAAACCAAGCAATTCGAAAAGCACTCATAACATAAGCAGCAGCGTGGGCTTTTGGGAACATGTATTTTATTTTATGACAAGATTCAATAAACCACTCGGGAATATTTGCTTCTTGCATTATTTTTACATATTCACTCCAAGTTTCTGGATCCTTAGAAGCTCGACCTTTTCGCACAAATTCCATTATTTTAAAAGCTTGAATAGGTTCGACATTATTATACATTAGATAAACCATGATATCATCACGACAACCAATAACATCTTTAAATTCACAAATTTTATTTCTAATTAATTCTTGAGCATTACCTACCCAAACATCAGTACCATGAGATAAACCAGAGATTTTAATTAATTCACTAAAAGTTTTAGGTTTAGTATCAACAAGCATATTTATAACAAATCTGGTTCCAAATTCTGGTACACCTAAAGTTCCCGTTTCACAATTAATTTGTTCTTTGGTAACACCAAGCACTTCCGGACCAGTAAAAATACGCATGGTATCTTTATCACCTAAATTAACTTTGGTAACATCTAAACCGGAAAGGTCTTGTAACATTCTAAGAATGGTCGGATCATCGTGACCAAGAATATCAAGTTTTAAAACATCTTGGTCAATAGCATGATAATCAAAATGAGTTGTACGCCATAAAGAAGAAGTATCCTCCGCTGGATATTGAAATGGCGTAAAGTCATAAACATCCATATAATCAGGAATAACTACTATTCCGCCTGGATGTTGACCTGTTGTTCTTTTGGCACCGGTACAACCTTTAGCCAAACGCTCTACCTCAATATTACGCATGACAATATTTTTATCTTCACAATAACCTTTAACAAAACCAAAGGCTGTTTTTTCGGCCACTGTACCAATAGTTCCCGCACGATAAACATTATCAATTCCAAATAACTCTTTAGTATATTCATGAGCAAGCCACTGATATTCACCTGAGAAATTCAAATCGATATCGGGAACTTTATCAGCATTAAAACCTAGAAAGGTAGCAAATGGCATATCTTGGCCATCTTTATTCATTTTAGTATTACATTTAGGACACATCATATCTGGTAAATCAAAACCACTTGAGTATGTTGCTCCTAAAGAAACTCCATCAATTTCAAAAATGCTATGTTGACAATTGGGACATAAATAGTGAGCTGATAAAGGATTAACCTCCGTTATACCCATCATCGTGGCTACAAAAGAAGAACCAACTGAACCACGAGAACCAACTAAATATCCATCATCATTACTCTTTTTTACAAGTTTTTGAGCAATTAAGTAGATAACATCAAAGCCTCCCCCAATAATTCCTTTTAATTCTTGTTCAATTCTGGTTTCAATAATTTCAGGAAGAGGATCACCATAAAGTGATTTAGCTTTATCATAAACCATATTTTCAACTATTTCTTTAGAATTTTCAATTCTTGGTGAAAAAGGTACGCCACCTGTTTCAATGATAACTTCGATTTCTTCAATCATATCAGCAATTTTATTAGTATTAGTTACAACTATTTCATAAGCTTCTTCTTGAGGCAAAAAACTAAATTCCTCAAGCATTTCTTTGGTCGTTTTAAAAGACATATTAGGCACATGCACACCAGGACGATTTAAAGGGTGTAATCTACCATTTGTTTTTTGAGCCACAATAATATCTCGATAAATTTTATCTTCTGAAGTTAAATTATGAACATCTCCAGTAGCACAAACAATTTTACCAGCATCATTAGCAACTCTAATAATCTTTTTTAAATGATTTTCTAAATCTTGTTTAGTTTTAAAAGCACTTGAAGATAACTCTAATAACTGAAGCATGTGAGAAACAGGTTGAACCTCAATATAATCATAAAATTGCATCATATTTGATAACTCATCATCTTCTTTAGTTAACGCCGCCTCAAATATTTCCCCATTAACACAGCCACTACCAATTAATAATCCTTCTTTATGTTTTAATATTTCTTTTCGTGGTAATTTTGGTTGAGAATTTTTAAATAAATATTTGGTATTAGCCATCGAAATTAGCTTAAATAAATTTTTAAGGCCAACTTTGTTTTGAGCAAGAACCGTAATATGAAAAGGAATAGAGAATTTAACTAAAGCATCTTGATCAACAGAATTATAAATATCCATAGTCGTTTCAATATTACGATCATATAAAATTTTTGCCATTTTATAAAAAGCTTTAGCTGTTCCTTCACTATCGTAATCGGCACGATGGTGTTCTGATTCATTCCATTCTATTTTATATCTTCTCACTAAAGTTTGGAGTTTATGATTAGGCCAATCAGGATTTAAAATTCGCGCTAGGCTCATTGTATCTAAAACTGTATTTTTAAATTCTCCTAAATTATACTTTTGCATTGCTTCTTTGACAAAAGAAATATCAAATTTAGCATTATGAGCAACCATAGGTAAATCCCCTGTCCACTCTAAAAATCTTCTAGTAACATTTTCTTCGTTGTCTTTGCCTTTAACAAGTTCATCAGTAATATTAGTAAGTTCGGTAATTTTTTTCGGAATAGGATAACCAGGGTCGATAAGTTCATCAAAACGCTCGGTAATCTCCCCATCTTTAATTTTAACTGCCCCTATTTCGATCATTTGGTCATGGCCAGGATGAAAACCAGTAGTTTCCGTATCAAAAACTACATAAGTTTGGTTCATTAAGTTAAATTCTTGCGGATTAAAAATAACATCAACATCATCACTAACAACACTTAACTCTGCCCCATATAAAACTTTAAAATGGTCTTTTTCTTCCCTATTTTTATTAGCCCCAACAACAGCATGATATAAATCAGGATAAGCTTGTAAACAATTGTGATCAGTAATAGCTACAGCCTTATGTCCTAAAGATAAGGCATATTTAACTAAATCATTTTGAGGTACGACACTATCCATCATACTCATGAAGGAATGAGCATGTAACTCCACTCTTTTAACTGGCTCTTCATCAGCACTTATATTATCTTTACTTTTAATTCTTTCTAAATTACGAATAGACATTACTATATCTTTAGAAAAATTATCAAAATCAACATTGCCATGAATACGATACCATTCATTTTCTTTTAAGTTTTTTAATACTTCAAAATATTCATCTTTATCTCTTTTAAATATTTTAGCTAGGATACTATTAGTTTTATCACTTACTTTTAAAGTAATGATATTAATATTATCTCTTTCTAGCGTATCAATTCCAAAAATATAAGCTTCAATAATAATATTGCGCGTTTCGCCTAAGATATTATCTATTGTTTCAATTTCACCATCGATATGTTTACCAATAATTATATTATTAATTTCTTTTTTTACTTTTATTGGTTTATTACTAGACTCTTTTATCTCATTCTTAATTTCTTCTTTTAATTCCTCGTTTAAAAAGGTTTTTATTTGATAATTATAAAAACCATATTGTTCTAATTTTTTTTCTATTTTATTCTTTTCCATCATAATTGAGTTTTCTTCAGTTTTATTAGTAATATCAATTATAATGTCTTTTTGCTTAATCTTTATTTTACTATTAGATAATGAGGCCAAAGAAGGATGTTTATTAATTACTTTAGAAAATAACTCTTTAAAATAACGCAAAACATCGTCATCAGTAATGTTTTCGTACATAATTCTAATTTCTACATCACTTTTATTATTTATTTTATTTTTAGTAGCCTTTAACAATTTATCGATAACTTCCATATCTAAAATATTAGCTGCTTTTAAATAAACATAAAACTTTTTTTCTTTTTTATTAACAACAACTTTTTCAACTTTCCAATCGACAAAATTATTTTCTTCATCGCTAAATTTAATACTTTTAAAAAATCTGTTTAACTCTTCCATACCGCTACCTCACTATTTTTTAACTCTTCTTTTATTTTACAATTCTTAGATTTTTTTTTCAATATTTTTGCAGCAAATTATAATTTAAAAAACTAAAATATTTCGTCATTTTATTTTTTCAATATTAGAAACTACTATTTGATAATCGTTTTTTCTTTTTTCTACTTTACCAGTCACTAAAATTAAATCATTTCTTTTAAATTTAGACATTAAAGTGTTCTTACGAGGAAATATGACAAAATCACCAATTCGCGTTTCATCTTCAGCTGTCACAAAGTACATCTTTTCCCCTTTTTTAGTCTCTACCATAAATATCTTTGTTACTAAAACGACACATTTTACAAATTGATCAAAATAAGTTTTAATGTTTTCTAATTTCATTATATTATTTTGATTATAAAAAGAAGCTGGATGATTAGTGATAAAAAAGCCTAATACTTCTTTTTCTTTTTTGATTAAAGTATACATTGAATATTCTTCTTTTTCTTCTAATGTCGGTGCTAAAGAGAGGGATAGATTTTCATTAAAATTTAAACCTGCATAATCTAGCACATCATCTAAATTTTCAATTAAAGTTCTTTTATTATATTTAAATTCTTTAAAAACTCCCGCATATATTAAAGATTCAATGACTTTTTTAGTAACACTTTTACCATGTGTTCTTTTTACAAAATCAAAAAAGTCTTGATATTTTCCTTTTTTTCTTTCTTCTAAAATTTCTAAAGTAGCTGTTGTCCCAACATTTCTAATAACTCCAAGAGGTAATAAAAGATAATTATTTTTAATTTGATAAACATTAGTGCTTTTATTAATACTAGGACTTAAAATTTTAATTCCTCTTTGTTTAATAACTTGTAAATATTCATTTGTTTTAACCTCACTAGAAATACTCATATTAAGCATATTGGCATAGAAGATTGCTTCATAGTGAGCTTTTAAATAAGCCATTTGATAACCAACTAAAGCATAAGCAACTGAATGTGATTTATTAAAGCCATAATTAGCAAATTTAACTATCAAATCATAAACTTTGGAAGCCGTTTCTTGATTGTAACCATTTTTTAAAGATTTTTCTAGGAATATACTTCTTTCTTTTTCCATTATATCTTTTTTCTTTTTACTCATTGCTCGTCTGATATTATCAGCTTCATAAAAACTATAACCGCCCATTTTAACTAAAATTTGCATAATTTGTTCTTGATATACAATAATGCCATAAGTACTTTTTAAAATACTTTCCAAGTCGGGATGTGGGTATTCAACTTTTACTTTTTTTTCTTTTCTTTTGATAAACTCATCTATATTTTCCATAGGTCCTGGACGAAATAAAGCAATGGCTGCTATTAAATCTTCAAAAGATGAAGGTTTTAATTTTTTTAAGAAATTTTTCATCCCTTCACTTTCAAATTGAAAGATACCTACAGTATTACCTGTTTTAAATAATTCTAAAGTTTTTTCATCATCTAAAGGGATATCATTTAATTTTATTTTCTGATTTGTGGTTTTTTCAATTAAGTCTAATACTTCATGAATAGTTCTTAAATTACGAATTGATAAAACATCCATTTTAATAAGTCCTAAACTCTCTAAATATTCCATTGTACAACCAGTTAAAATATTATCATTATTATAGACAATCGGAATTAAATTATCTAGTTTTTCACTGGAAATTACCACTCCTGCTGCATGAGTACTAATTTGTCTTTTTAAGCCTTCTAATTTTAAGGCTATTTTATATAAGCTTTGTAATACTTTATTATTTTTGAGAATTTCTTTAACTTGGGGATTTTGATAATTTTGGAGTAATGACAATTTCGCATCAATTAGTTTTAAAAAGGAACTAATTCTCTTTTCTTCAATATTAATGATTTTAGCAACATCTTTTAAAACTTGTTTAGAAGTTAAAGACGAATAAGTCATAATATTAGCAACATTTTCACTATTATAAGTTTCTTTTAAATATTTAATAATTTCTCCTCGTTTTAAATCTTCAAAATCAACATCAATATCAGGCATAGTGATTCTTTGTTTATTTAGAAATCTTTCAAATAATAAATCATATTTAAGAGGATCAATATCAGTTATACCTAAAGAGTATGCTACTAAAGAACCAGCGGCACTACCTCGACCTGGGCCAACTAAAATATTATTTTTTTTAGCATACAAAATATAATCATAAACAATTAAAAAATAATCAGCAAAACCCATACTTTTAATGACATCAAGTTCATATTCTAATCTTTTTACATAATTTTCTTGGTTTTGATAATTTAACCTTTTTAAAAGTCCTTTATGAGCAAGACTATCTAAAAACTCAAGAGAATTATCTAAATTTTTATATTTAGGTATATAAAATTTATCTTGAGGAATTTCAATTCTTATTTTACTAGCAAAATCTAAAATAGTTTCTTTATCTTCCTCGCTGTACTCTTCTAAAATATAATTTTTACTATAATCTTTTTTTTCATAATTATTAATATTTGTGTTAGTAGCAATCATATCTAAATATTTTAAATAAGTTAAATCTTTCATATTTAAAGTTTTAATTATATTAAAAAATATTAAATTTTTAGTGATAAGTAAAGCATTATTTTTTTCATATTCATTTTGATATCCTATTAAAACATCTTCATAAATATTATTTATTATTTTATATAATTTACTATTTTCATAAGGAATAATACAAATTATATTACGGCTATATTTTTCTAAAGTATTAATTGATAATTCTTGTTGTTGCATAAGTGTATTAATTTGGAGTAAATTTTGATAGCCATTATAGTTTTTAGCATATAGATATATATGCTTATTTTCAATGATTATATCTAAACCTATAATTGGTTTAATATCATTTTTTTGACATTTTAAATAAAATTCCATAGCCGAAAATAAGTTATCATCACATATTCCACAAATAGATATTTCATTTTCTTTTAAATAAACAATTAAATCATCTATTTTAATTAAGCTTTTAAGTAAACTATGGTCCGTTTTAATGCCAATTAATGGATACATATAATCACCCCACTTTATAAATTTATTATAACATTAATATTAAATAATTACTTTAAAAAGATAAAAAAATAATAGCTAATATTAAAACTATTATTTTTAATCTATTACTTCATATGGATTAAATGAAGTTCCTTCACCTGTTACTTTGATATCTGCTTTTAAATTTATTACTGGTTTAACATAATTTTGAGAATTATTAGTAATCTCCTGTATTCTTATGTCCGTCCAATTACCATGAGCATATCCTTGACTTGAACCTACTCTTGCAAAGTATATTGGAGTCATACTCCACCATCGTCCCTCATTTATATATAAATAATTATGACTATTACTAGTATATATATCATTCCCACCATATGGTAATCCTCCATATAAAAGCTCATCCATTGTTATTAAACCTATTTTTATTTTATACACTCCTCCATATAACTGGGTTATATTTAAACAATGTAATGTTGGGCTACTATTTTCTAATCGATTCCTACCATAATAATTTATCCATGTATTATTATTAACAATTGAATATATGCTAGTATCATTACAAAAATTGCTTAACGCTATTTTATCATCATATTTTGCTAAACTACTTTGATACCACTCTTCTAAATATGTTTTTATGGTACTTGCTGTTCCTTCTTCTTTGGTACATGGATTTTCTTTTGTACAGATATGCTTATTATCATAAGTATAACCCATATACTTTTCTTCTCTATTTACTAATATGTTAAATTCATGTTCTTTTTCTAAAATATTGGTATTTAATATTCTTATACTTCCATCACCATTTATCCTCCATAACATATCTGCAAACTTAACATAATTGTTTTCTACTGCTCCTCGAAAGTAATAACTTTCTCCATCATCATCTTCGGTTTTATATAAGCCACTTCCAGTTGTAACACTACCATCCTCTGGTGGTTCCCCCATAATAAAATTGGGTTCTTTTTCTATTACTTCATTGTTGGCTAAGATCTTTCCTCCTAAGGTGTTCTCTCCATTTATTCCTTCTATTGT
>CANPXJ010000033.1 GCA_947585915.1 uncultured Bacilli bacterium
TATAGACACTTCCTTTCTTGTTTGTTATTTTATCATAATCTCCTTATTTTTGTGTCTATATTTCTATCCTAACATCAGAATATGCAATAAACTTACTAAGTAATTATGAAGAGACAACTCCTAGAGTAGAAGAAGTAAAAAAAGCAAGAGTAATAAAAAGAGGGTATTTAAAAAAAGATGAAACAACAACAATAAGTATAAAAGAATGGATGGACTATGGAACGACAAAAGAAGAAGGAGAGAACAAAAAATTTATAAGTAAAATAACAATAGAAGGAATAAATGGAGAGAACACCTTAGGAGGGAAGATCTTAGCTAACAATGAAGTAATAGAAAAAGAACCAGACTTTAGTGTAGGATTTCCCAATGCAAATACCAGTGAAGAAGAATCAAAAAAATTAAGTGGACTATACAAGACAGAAGATGATGAAGGAACAAGTTATTACTTTAGGGGAGCAGTAGAAAACAACTATGTTAATTTTGCAGATATGTTATGGAGGATAGTCCGAATAAATGGAGACGGAACAATAAGGTTAATATTAAACGAAGGTTCACATGATTCTAGTTATAATGCTTTTAATAATACTCTAAATATAAACAACAGAAAATATGTAGGATTTACTTATGATAATAATATCCATCAGTGTACGAAAACAGATCCATGTGAAGTAACATATGATTTAAGTAGTAATAGTTTTAATAATAAATTTGGAGGGACAAATAGCACAATAAAAGATGATTTAGAAAACTGGTATAAAGAAAATTTAAAAGATGTAAATGAGAAAATATCATCAGGATTTTTTTGTAATGATACATCATATGGAAGTGGAGAAGATAATGAAGTTGGTATTTTGAACTATGGAGGTGAAGTCAGATTATACGAAAATTATAGTCCAAGTCTAAAATGTCTAAATCCAAATAATAGTAGTGGTCAACCAAGAACATATGGAGGGATATATAAAACAAAGATAGGATTAATAACAGCAGATGAACTAGCATTTTCAGGTCAATCAATTTGGGGAAAAAATCAAAATATAATTGGAAAAAATAAAGAACAAGATTTAAAAACATTAGGAGATTCATATTTAGCTATAAATGATAGTTATTTAACTAGAGATACTTGGTATTGGAGCATGACACCATATAGGGATGATAATAGTATTAGCAATGCAATAGTTTGGGGGACTCATATTTGGTATAGTAGTTCAAATTTAATTCCAGGTATAGTAGGGATTTATAATGCTTTTGGTATTGGTGCAGGAATTAACAAAACAGTAGTTCCTGTTATAAACCTAAAATCGAGTGTTCAAGCAACAGGAGAGGGAACGAAGGAAAATCCCTTTGTAATGAATTAAACTAGTTAATACTAGTTTTTTTGTATATAATTAGAACCTTTTGCATATATTGTTTTGGAGGACAATATGAACAATTATAGCAAAGGTTTAAGTGAAGAAGAAGTAATAGAATCACGCAAAAAATATGGAACTAACAAAATAACTGAAGGCAAACAAAATGGTTTTTTAAAGCTTTTAATTGAATCTTTAGGAGACCCAATCATTAAAATTTTATTAGTCGCGCTTTCTATTAAAATTGTTTTTTTATTTCGTAGTTTTGATTGGTTTGAAACTTTAGGAATAGTTATTGCTATTTTTCTTGCCTCTTTTATTTCTAGTATTTCGGAATATGGTAGTGAACAAGCTTTTAAAAGATTACAAGAGGAAGCTGAAAAAACAGTATGTAAAGTGATAAGAGATGGAAAGTTAAAAGAAATTAGTATTGATGATGTGGTTAGAAATGATATTGTAATTCTAACTTCAGGTGATAAAGTGCCAGCTGATGGAATACTTATTGAAGGAACAGTTGATGTAGATGAATCTATTTTAAATGGTGAAAGCAAAGAAAAAGAAAAACAAATTTCTGGCGATAATAAATTACTGCGTGGAACTGTTGTTGTTAACAAAGAAGGAAAAATGAAAGTTGTTGAAGTAGGAGATAATACAATTTATGGTTCTCTAGCTTTAGAAATTCAAGAACGCCAACCAGAAAGTCCTTTAAAAATTAAATTAAGAGGTTTAGCCAAAATTATCAGTCGCATAGGTTATGTTGGGGCATTATTAGTAAGTTTATCTTATTTATTTTCGGTAATAGTTATTGATAATAATTTTAATATGCAAGCTATCGTTGCGACGATTACTAATTTTAAAGTTATGTTTGAATATATTTTATATGCTTTAACTTTAAGTGTAACAATAATTGTTGTAGCTGTCCCAGAAGGTTTACCGATGATGATTACTTTAGTTTTATCATCCAATATGAAACGAATGCTAAAAGAAAATGTTCTAGTCCGTAAATTGGTAGGAATAGAAACCGCTGGAAGTTTAAACTTGCTTTTAACTGATAAAACAGGTACGATTACTAAAGGCAAATTAGAAGTAACAAGTTTTATTACGGGGGATTTAAAAAGATACACTTCTCATTTAGAAATAGAAAAATATAAAAATTTAGAATATTTAGTTGATTTATCGATGTCGGTTAATAATGCTAGTTCAATTGATGAAGAAGGAAAAATCATCGGCGGAAATATAACTGATCGTTCTTTGCTTTCTTTTTGTCAAAAAAAATATCAAAATATTAAGATAATTAACAAAGTGCCTTTTGATAGTGCCAATAAATATGCTATTACAGTTATTGATACAAATAAAAAACAAGCCTTAATTAAGGGCGCTTATGAAAAGATATTACCTTTTTGTAAATACTATTATAATAAGGAAGGAAAAAAACAAGTTTTAACCAATAAAAAAGAGATAATTAATAAAATTATCAGTGAAACCTCAAAGGGAGCGAGAGTTTTAGTAATGGCTATCAATGAAGACTTAAAAGATTTAAATTATTTTGATTCTTTAGTTTTGGTTGGTCTTGTCCTTATAAAAGATGAGGTGCGAAAGGAAGCTATTGAAGGTTTAAAACTTGTGAGTGATGCCCATATTCAAACTATTATGATTACAGGAGATTCTAAAGAAACTGCCACCTCCATTGGTCGAGAAATTCATTTAATAAACTCACCGCAAGACTTAATATTAACCAGTCAAGATTTAGAAAGTTTATCCGATGAAGAAATTGCTCAAATACTGTCAAAAATAAAAATCATTGCCCGAGCTTTACCTAAAGATAAAAGTCGCTTAGTAAAAATAGGGCAATCACTAAATTTAGTTGTTGGTATGACGGGGGATGGTGTAAATGATGCACCAGCTTTAAAAAAGTGTGATGTTGGTTTTGCAATGGGTAGTGGGACAGAGGTTGCCAAAAGTGCCGCAGATATTGTAATAGTTGATGATAATTTTTTATCGATAAGTAAAGCTATTTTATTTGGTCGTACGATTTTTAAAAGTATTCGTAAGTTTATTATTTTTCAATTAACTGTTAATATTTGTGCTGTTATGATGTCAATAATAGGACCTTTTATTGGAATTAATACCCCAATTACGATTATTCAAATGCTTTGGATAAATATGATAATGG
Organism: uncultured Bacilli bacterium; assembly: GCA_947585915.1. Lineage (GTDB taxonomy): Bacteria > Bacillota_I > Bacilli_A > RF39 > UBA660 > HGM10766. Next base: position 3,520 of record CANPXJ010000033.1, read on the forward strand.
ACACTTTAGCTGGTATTGCCTTTTCTTTCGAGCCACCAATTGTAGAATATATGCAAGAAGCACCAAAGAAAAAAGATGAACCAATTATTAATAAATATATGTATTCAGAAATTTTATTTACAGGCTTTTATTCCGCTATTTTATGTATTTTATTTTTAAAATTACCAATTTTCAAAGATATAATCAGAAGCGGTGATGGGTCTAAGTATTTGATGACAGCCTATTTTGCCTTGTTTATTTTTATGAGCATTTTCAATGCATTTAATGCACGAACCCAAAGATTAAACTTATTTGCTAATATTACAAAAAACAAAGTATTTTTAACTACTTTTTTTCTCATTATCTTAATTCAAATATACTTAATTTATTATGGAGGATCAATATTTAGAACATATGGCCTTAATGCGTTAGAATTTATAATTGTTCTTGTTTTAGCTTTTAGTGTTGTTCCCATTGATTTTTTAAGAAAAATATATTTGAAAAAAAAGAAAATGAACTATGGTGTTTAGTTAGTCATAAATTTCATTAAAGCAATAAAAATTATGATGATAACGACACATAAAATTAAGACAATAGGAATCAAGATATTTGGTTCCTTATTTTTCTTTTTATAAAGTTCAATATTTTTAGTGTAATTATCAAAATCTCTTTTGTCTAAAAGACCATTACCAATTTTAGAATTCTTTTTTTCTTCTGTTTGCTTTTCCATTAAAGGCATTCCACAAGAAGGACATTTGGCTACTGTTCCATAAATATTAGTACCACATCTAGGACACTTCATACTATCACCTAAAATAATAATAACATTTAAGTTAAAAAAAAGACATACCTTTATTAAAAAAATCCATATTAATAAAGGTGATGAACTTTGTATTATATCAATGTTTTTTTCGTTTATTCTATTATTGGTTTTATATTTGAAATTGTTATTTCCTTAATATTAGGAAGTAAATTAAATAGTGGAATTTTATATGGGCCATGGACTCCTATTTATGGAATTGGTGTTCTTATTATGCTTTTTATGAAAAGAAAATTACAAAAATTAAAGCTAAATAAATTTATGGAAATCTTTATTTATTTTTTTAGTGTAGTAATTATTCTTACTTTATTAGAGCAATTAGGAGGAGTTCTTTTAGCTACTTTTTTTCATAAAACATTATGGGATTATCGTAATTTAAAATATCATATTACGAAATATATTGCTTTAGAAACTTCTTTAGGATGGGGAATTGGAGCAATTTTTATTGCTTATATAGTTCATCCTTATTTAAAAAAGTTTATTAAAAAGATTCCCTTTTTAGTTTCTGCTCTTATGATGATTATTTTTTCTATAGATGTAATTATTCTTATTATGAAATATTTATAAATTTGTTTTTTGGTAATTGATTTTCCTCAATTATCTTTTTTTATGTAAGAGAAAAACAAAAAATTGTTGCAAAAAACATTCAAAAAATAAAAAATAGTGATTTTACAAACAAATTAAAATGTAGTAATTTAATTTTGATGCACCAAGAAACTGTTGGTCAAGATGTCTTTCCCCTAAAAAGGGAAGGTGATAGTTATGTGTGATAAAGTATTTTATCGAATAATCATTATTTTTTTGTTTGTAGCTCTTTTGTTAGTTTTAATATAATACTTCCTGGTTGATACACTCTAACACCTTAGATAACTACATCAAAAAAGCATCTAATGACCACAGGGGGTCACTAGATGGCTTCCCAAACGGAAAGTCATCTTGGCCATAGCCTTGATGCATCCACTTAAATTGTAATACAACTTCTTTTTCTTTGCAAGTTATAATTAACAAATTTAATAATTGACTTAAGAGTCTGAAAATGTTAGGATACTTTAACAAGGAGGGAAATAATGGCAAGAGAATTTGATTTAGAAACAATCCTAACTATAACATCTGGAACTGTACTAGTTGATGACTTTAATAAAATCTTTGATTTAGCTCAATATATTTATAATGATGAATTTATTAATACTATAGCTCTTCAAAGTTTAAAAGATGATTTAAGAGGTTATATTTTAAATAATTACCCCGAGCTTGAAGATGCTATTTTACCTATGGGATTTCAAAGCATATGGCTAAGAAAACAAAAAGAAATATTTGGTGACAAATTAAAACTTGAACTTAAAGAAGTTCCAACTTTAAAAAGATAAAAATTAAAGACCTCGTTTTCTCATAATAAGACGAGGTTTTTATATAATGTTTTTTAAATTTTACCAAAATATTTTTTTTGATATATATTTTGCTCAAATAAGTTAGTTTTACTTTAATAATTATTTAAAAATTGTCACAAAAATGTTTCAAAAAAGTAAAAATAGTGATTTTACAAATAAATTAAAATGTAGTAATTTAATTTTGATGCACCAAGGAACTGTTGGTCAAGATGTCTTTCCCCTAAAAAGGAAAGGTGATAGTTATGTGTGATAAAGTGTTTTATCAAATAATCATTATTTTTTTGTTTGTAGCTCTTTTGTTAGTTTTAATATAATACTCCCTGGTTGATACACTCTAACAACTTAGATATCTGCAACAAAAAAGCATCTAATGACCACAGGGGGTCACTAGATGGCTTTTCAGACAATGGAAAGTCATCTTGGCCATAGCCTTGATGCATCCACTTAAATTGTAATACAACTTCTTCTTATTGGCAAGTATTAATAACCTTGTTTTTGATACATATCAAATAATTCTTTAAAACGATTGTAATGTACAACTTCTCTTTGACGTAAGAATAATAAAACTCCTATTATATCTTTATCAGTTGCCACATTAATTAAATGCTCATAAGTGGCACGGGCTTTTTGTTCAGCAGCCATGTCTTCAGCTAAATCCGCAAGGGGATCTGCAGTAGCATTAAAATAAGTGACAGTAAAAGGTATACCATTAGAATCAGTTGGATATAGAGCCTTACCATGCTCAACATAATTTGTACCAATACCAGCATCTAGTAATTCTTCAATAGTTGCGCCCTTAGTTAATTGATATATCATACTGCATATCATTTCACAATGACCAAATTCTTCTGTGGCAATATCATTAAGTAAAGCCTTTCCCTTATCATCAGGCATCGTAAACTTTTGGGAAAAATATCTTAAAGCTGCAGCGAGTTCACCATTTGAACCACCAAATTGGGTAATTAAGTATTTTGCCATTTTTAAATCTTTTTTCTTTAGATTAACAGGATAATTTAATTTTTTTTCATATTTAAACATTATATATTACCTCCTTTACCTTCCCAAGGCCAAGAAGAAAGCCAATTATAATTATTCCCAGTAACATCAGTAAGACAAATAGGTCCTACTAAATTAATATATTCTTCTTTATAAGAATTAGCTTTTTTAATATAATGCTTAAATAAATCAAACATTTCTTTATCATCAGGGTGTAAATCTAAATATAAATTTAAATCATTAATAGCAAAATCTAATTCATAAATTTTTAATTCTAATTCTTCCTTTTTATCTTTAGGAACTATTTGCATAATTGCATAATTTTTATATGGCAAGTATCCATCTTTAAACATATTTCCCTTTAAAAAACCTTCACGAGCATCATATAAATCATTATTATTTTTATCATTCATAGAATTTATAGGAATATTTAAAAAAGTTAAATCAATACCATAATTATCATCGAAATTATTATTTTCAAATAACATATATTTTCCCTCCCAAGATATACTATGAGACATTTATAACGATAATTGTGTTAATGTCTAGAAATTAAAATAAAAATAAAGAATTCAACTTTTAAAACAAAAGTAATTATGCTAAAATAATATTAGAAGGGTATGAGGCAATTATGAAAAAAAATGAAAAGAAAATAGCACCAAAAAGATATGTTATAGCACTAGTATTATTTATTGGAGTAATTCTATTAACTATTTATATTTTTAAATGGTATCAAGTATTTAATGAGAAAAAAATTACTAAAAGTTATCTTGTTTCATCCCATGTTATTAGCAATGAAATTAATAGTATTGATGAGTTATCTTCAGTCTTTACTGAAGCACCATCTGAATATTTCTTATATATTGGTTATACTAATGATAAAAATGTTTATGATATGGAAGTAGGTTTGAAAAAAATAATTCGTAAATATGAATTACAAGACCAATTTTACTATTTTAATGTCGATGATATTAAAAGTGAAGATGGATATATAGAAAAAATAAACAATGCTTTAAATTTAAAAGATGAAAAAATAAATAATGTGCCAACCATTTTATATTTTAAGGATAATACTTTAGTTTCTGGAGGAATTATAAACAAAGATGAAGGTTCTTTAATGCAAGCATCAGATTTAGAACAACTTTTAGAAACTATGGAGATAGAAAAACCTTAGCTTATGATAAATGTTGTTTTATATGAACCAGAAATACCAGGTAATACTGGAAATATCATGCGTACTTGTGTAGCTACTGATACTAAATTACATTTAATAAAACCCTTAGGCTTTTCTTTAGAAGAAAAATATATCAAAAGAAGTGGGGTTAATTATATTGATAAATGTGAGTATACAGTTTATGAAAATATAGAAGAATTCTTTGCTAAAAATAAAGGAACTTATTATTTTTTAACTAGGTATGGTCATAAACCCCATACTTCTTTTGATTATAGCAATAAAAAAGAAAACATTTATTTTATTTTTGGAAAAGAATCAACAGGCATACCTAAAGAAATTTTAAGACCTTATATCGATTATTGCATGCGTATTCCAATGACTAATAAAGTTAGAGCTTTAAACTTATCAAATAGTGTAGCAATTATGGTTTATGAAGCTCTACGTCAGCAGGACTTTAACGATTTATTACGAGAGGAACCCCATAAAAGTAAAAATTTTATCGAAGAAGAATAAAAACATTTAAATTATAATTAAATGACCCAAAGAAACTTTAATAGTTGGAGGTATAATGTGAAAGAGCTTACTAAAACAATCGGAAAAGTAATAGAAGTATATCTTCCCAAACAATATAGAAATGGGGGATTATTAGATGAAATGGATAGAACTATTATTGGTTTTAAGATAATGAGTGAAGAAGGACTAAAAGATATTGTTTTAGAAGAAAATGAATTTAATTGTGAAATAATGAAAAATGATATAGTTTTGATTACGGAACAAGATATATCGGGAAAACATTTTATAGATATAGAACATTTTGAGGGTGGTATAGGTGAATAGTAAAGAATTTCCATTTGTAGGGTTATATGAACACAATGCCCATAGCTATAAAAAAATAAAAGCTGCTTTTGAGACAGGAGAAAGAGTCGTAGGTATAGTTCATGCTACAGGAACGGGTAAGACATATAATGCTTTGCAATTAATAATTGATAATAAAGATAAAAAAATAGTTTATGTTGTACCTTCAAATGGAATAATTGAACATATAAAAAAGATAATTGAAAATAATCCTAAATTAGATATGCAAAATGATTTTGCTAATTTAGAATTTAGAACATACCATAGTTTTATCTCTTTAGATAGGAAAGAAATAGAAAATATTGATTGTGATTTACTAATTCTTGATGAATTTCATCATATTGGAGCACCTATATGGGGAGCAAGAATTAAGACTATGATAGAAACACATCCAAAAATGAAAATATTTGGTATGACAGCTTATACTGTGAGAGATAGAGGAACATCTTATGAAAGAGATATGGCTAATCCTGATACTAACGAATTATTTTCTAATAAGATAGAAAGTAGATATGATTTATGTGATGCTATGATAGATGGTGTTCTTCCTAAACCAGTATACAAAAGCGCTTATATTAATTTATTAGGAGTCGAAAGTAAATTAGAAGAAAGAGTTAAAAGACTAGATGCCTCTACTAAAGAGTATCATGAATATATGTCTATTTTATCCGATGTTAAAAAAAGAATACACGAAGCTCCAAGTATTCCTAATATTTTAAGAAAAAATATTAAACCAAATGGCAAATATATCTATTTTTGCCCACCATGTGCAGAAGAGGGAACTAATGATATTGAAATAATTAAAAATCAAGCACTTAATTGGTTTAAACAATTTGTCCCAGAAGAGGATATCATTATTTATACATCTACTAGCAAAATGGGAAATGACGGGAAAAATAATAGAGAAGCATTTTATAATGATATTACTTTAGATGGTAAAAAAGTCGATAATAAATTACGAGTAATGTTTGCCATAAATCAGTATAATGAGGGAATTCATGCTCCGAATATTGATGGAGTTATTATGGGACGTGGAACAACATCAGATATAGTATATTTTGAACAATTAGGTAGAGCCCTAGCTGTTAGGGGAAATACTAAAGAGATGTTTGATGAATTAGAAAAATATTCAATAGAAGAATTAACGGAAATGTGTAAAAGAAGAGATATACCTATTAAAGAAAATATCTCTAAAGAAGAATTAATTGAAAAATTAATTGCCCCAGTAGTAATTGATTTAACTAATAACTATGATTTTATCAAAGAGTTAGAAAATAATTTAAAAGATAGGATTAAAGAAATACAAAATTATGGATTAGATAATCATAGGAATGTAAAGATAAAGGATGCATTTTTTGATATTGAAATAGAAAATCAAGACTTATTTGAAATGTTAAAATATGTTAGTGATCGTTTAACAACGACGTGGGAAGATTATTTTGAATTAGCCAAAGTATATTATGAATATCATGGGGATTTAGAAGTACCAGCAAGATTTAAAACAAGTGATGGGTATACTTTTGATAAAAATGGAACAATAAATCTTGGCAGGTGGATTGCAAACCAAAGAAGTAAATGTAATCCAGAAAGTGAACGAGGTAAAAAGCTTACAGACATAGGAATGCGTTGGGAAAACAAAAGAAGCACTTTATCATGGGAAGAAATGTATGGGTATGCCAAAATTTATTATAATTTTAACCATAACTTAGAAATACCAGTGAAATTTAAAACAAATGATGGTTATACTTATGATGCAAACGGAACTATAAATCTAGGTAAATGGATTGTAGTCCAAAGAAAAAAGTACGATCCTGGAAGTGAACAAAGTAAAAAACTTACGGAAATAGGAATGCGTTGGATAAACAAAACAAGCACTTTGTCATGGGAAGACATGTATGAGTATGCCAAAATTTATTATAATTATTATCATAATTTAGAAATGTTGGTGAGATTTAAAACGAATAATGGTTATACCTATGACGAAAACGGAACAATAAATCTTGGCAGGTGGATTGTAACCCAAAGAAAAAATTGTGATCCAGAAAGTGAACGAGGTAAAAAACTCACGGAAATAGGAATGCGTTGGAAAAATATGAAAAGTAGTTTACCTTGGGAAGACATGTATGAGTATGCGAAAGTCTATTATAATTATTATCATAATTTAGAAGTACCAACGAAATTTAAAACGAATGATGGATATACCTATGATGCAAACGGAACTATAAATCTTGGTCAGTGGATTGTAACCCAAAGAATAAGATGTAATCTAGAAAGTGAGAGAAGCCAAAAACTTACGGAAATAGGAATGCGTTGGGAAAATAGGAGAAATATTTTACCTTGGGAAGACATGTATGAGTATGCGAAAGTCTATTATAATTATTATCATAATTTAGAAGTACCAACGAAATTTAAAACAAGTGATGGTTATACTTATGATGAAAATGGAACAATAATTCTAGGTAAATGGATTAGAGGCCAAAGAATAAGATGTAATCTAGAAAGTGAACGAGGTCAATTACTTTCTATTATCGGAATGATTTGGAATGTTAAAAAAAATAGAAATGAAATAATGGTAGTTTGTGAAGAGTATAATATAGATTATTCTTTAAACAAAACTATCTTAAAACATATTTCCATTCAGGAATTTCAATCCAAAATTGAATTTCTTAAAGAACATAACATATCTATTGTTGATAATAATGGTTTGTTAATTGATATTTTTTCAATGAGTAGTCTTGATATGAAAGAAAAATACGGATTTTATTTAGAAGAAATAATAACTTATTATATAACTAAAAAAAGGAATCAAGGTGGCTAATATGTTTTTCGAAAAATATTTAAATCCCATTTATCTAGATTTATTATATGATAATTATGAACAAGATTATTTAAATTTATTTGATGAAAATAATTTTAAGGAAGTTTATCAATTATTAAAAGAAAATAATTTTTATTTTATAGAAGATATAATTATAAATTATTTAGATTTATTTGAGATAGAAGCAAAATATGTGCAGCTAGCTTTAATAGATGTTAAAGCGTTATTAGGAAATGATTATGTTAGACAAATTGGAAAAAATATGATGTTAGTTGATAAAATTATAGAGTTGGCTATAAATTATCAAGACATATAAAAGGAAGCAAAGGTAATTTTGCTTCTTTTTAACTTTATTTTAATTTAGAAGATATTTCATGATTTGAATATGGCTCAAAAGAATTAACATATTTATTAAATTCTTTAAAACTTAACCCCTCAGGTATATTTGGAATTTCGGTTAATTCTCTTATATCATTTTCCTTAAAACCACTTGTAATATTTTTAATAGCTGCATCAATACTCTCATATTTATGAATACCTCTTTTAGGATAATTAGAGTGTTCAAAATGATACCAACAATCATTATTTTTAAATAAAACAAAACAATGCATTCTAACATCTTTATCAAAATTATCTTCATCTTCATAATTTCTATGACAAAAAGTTTTAGTTTCAAAACCAAGTCTTTCTAAAACAAATTTTATTAATTTTGCTTGCTCAATACAAGTTCCAATTTTATGGGATAATATTTCTTCTAGACTACTAGAGATATAATTTTTTCTAAATTCTTCTAAAGTGTTAATATGTTCATTTTTTTGTTTATCTAACCAACCATAAATAATGTTTAAGTCCATATAATTCATAAGTTCATGAGAAGTTTTAATATCATAAATATTATTTTTAATATTTTTTACCTGAAAAAGATTGTTGTAATAATTTATAGCATCATTCATAAGATGTTTTTCGATATTTTCAATTTTTTCTTTATCATTTAACAAATCTATTAAATTAGGATAGGTATCAACTAAATACCTTACTAATAGATAAGATAAACTATATCCATTATATTTTTTTGTTTCTTCATCATAAAATTCACCATATTTATTTCCTTGTTTATTTAAAAAATCAAGAGGGGGAATAATTTTATCTCTTCTAATAATATGTATTAAATACCAAGATTTAAATAATTCTTCGTTTTTTTCAAGTAGGCTTTTTTGACCATCTAGATATTGAGCAAGTCCTTCTTCTAACCATAATTTTCTTTCATATTTTCCTAGCCAAATTTTTTTATATAAAAGATGGACAAATTCGTTAATAATATTTTCTGCAAGAGGATAAACAATATTACTTAAATTTTGGATATCATACTGACAATTAATCATTTTTTGGTTAAAAATTCCCTTAGAATAAGAAGTGGATTTGGCAAATTGTTTCGTAAACTTTAAATAGTTTTCCCTGTTATTAAATAAATTTATCGTAGTTTTTGGAAAAGAATTTAAATGGAAAAAGTGTAATAATTCTTTTTTTGATAAAGATATAGTATTAATCAAATCTTCTTTTATAAATTCTATATCACTATTTCCATAAATAATGAAGTCAGCATTTTCGATTAAAGGTTTTTCAGATAAAAGTTGTTCCATACTCTTCGCCTCAAATTAATTATACTAAATAATTGCTAATATCGGTAAACAAAATATAAAATTGATGTAAAGTATAATTATAAGTTTACAATTTTTGTTTATAAATGAAATTTAATTGTTATACTAATAAATAGGAGAGCGTGTTATGAAAAAAATAAACATTAAATTACCTAAAATGAGTAACTTAACTTATTTTGTTATATTTTTAATAGTTTTAGTTTTACCTTTATCATTTGTTGCTATTTCTAGTTATTTTATTCCTAGTTTAAATTTGATAGCTGTTAAAACTTATTATATTTATTATGGGGGATTATCACTTAGTCTTACCTCGATATTTATGTTATTAATGACTGATTTTTTCTTAAAGAGAAATTTTAAAACCAGTAAAAAAGAAATAGATAATAATTATCTATTAAGAGTAAATTTAATATTTTTAATTTTCCATATATTAATCACAATAATTTCCAATATTTTAAATTATTATCAAGTTGCTAAATATTTTATCTTTGCTTTATATTTCTTTTATCCTTTAATTTATTTTTGTATTATTTTATTTTTAGAACCGAAAAAATTAACAAGAAAAAATGCGATAACAGTTTTATTGAGTATTTATTTATTATGGTATTTATTAGTTCCTTTAGTTAGTTATTTAATGGGTAATTCTTCAATTAGAAGTTTAACATCATTAAAATCGTTGTTGTATTTATTGTTTTATAATTATTTGCGATTTACATTGCTTGTCATGCCGTTTATGTCATTAGCTTTAAATAAAGTGGCAAATGAAAGTAAAGAGAAGTCAATTGTTCATAAATTTAATTTTTCAACTAAAAAATTAGCAATAATAGCCTTAATTTTAGTATTTATTGCAATTAGTGTTTTACTATTATTAAGTAGGGCTTAGGTTAGAAATGTTGATAAAAAAATTACCATTTTGATATGGTAATTATTTTTTTAATTCCTTTTTTAAACAGTTTTCTTGCTTTAGCAATGAACTTATATTGTCATTGGCAGCTAAATTTTTATTTTTATATCGTTGATCTTCTGTAATTTCTTTAGAAAACCAATTAGGAATAGAAAAATTTTGAGCGTTTTGTAAGGTTGGAAACTCTACTTCAACGGTAAATAGTCCATTTAAATCTTCATAATAAATATCAAGTTCAGCAGTTAAAGAGTTGGGAAGGGGAATAAAATAACGTGTTTTTTGAATTATTCTACCTTTAGCAATCTTAAGTAAGGTTAAATAAGTTGTTAACTCAATTTCACTTTTGTGTTCTTCTCTTTTTATAGTACCTTCACTTTTTGTCGTTAAATAATACTTATCATTTGCTTTTCTAATTCTAATTTCTGGACTAAAGCTAATATAACCTTGAACAATATTTTTATGAGCATAATTATCTAAATCAGGTAAATTCGTAACTAAAAATTTTCTTTCAATTTCCATTTATTTTTCCTCCAACATTTTATAAATATCCTCAACATTCTTTTTTCCTTTATTACGGCCGAAATTAGGTAAAAGATGTAAGTGGAAATGTTTTATAGCTTGCCTATCACCATAATTCCAAGCAAATGTAAAACTACTTACTTTTAGTTTAGTCATTAACATTTCACTTAAATTTTTAGCTACTTTATATATATGACTAATAATTTCTGAGTCTAATTCCTTAAAATCGGCATAATGTTTTTTAGGAATAATTAAAGTGTGTCCATCGACAGTGGGGTAAGTATCTAAAATAGCTATTACTTTTTCATCTTCATATAATTTAAATGATTTTTCTTCACCATTTACTATTTTACAAAATAAACAATTCATATCTATCACCTAATTTAATCATAAATTAAAGTTTCTTTTTTTGCAAGGATATTTTAGTTTCTCTTTTAAGTTCATTATTTAAACTTTTAGATGGAAGAATATCAATAATATGGAAACTATTAACAAGTGTTTTAATATGTACAAAATCTGTTGGCTCTCCATTTAAAATAGCAATATCAGGTATATAAACATAGTAGTTATCATAAATATCACTACCATAATAATTATCTTTATTTATACCTTTTTTCTGATAAAAGAAATCCTCAATATTTCTAACATTTCCTCTGGCCTTAATTTTTTTAATAACTAGCTCTTTATTATAATTTTGATATTCTTTTAAAATATGATTATTTTCCTTTTTATCTAATTTAGATAAAATTATATTTTCAATGTTATATATCTCTTTATCAAATTTATAGTCTTTATTTTTAGTCTTAATATACTTAATTATATATTGTAAGGATTTTCGATAATCACCAATTTTGAAATTTAAAAAGATTAGTTTTTCTAAAGCCATTTTAGAATATTTAGTATTTAATAGTTCTATTAAAATATTAGTAGCATTTATATATGCCTCATTATTTTCTAAATTATTAAAATCAATATTTAATAGTTCTACTTTAGCAAGTAAAAATTTAGCATTTAAAATAATATCTGTCACTTTTTTAGATTTTTTAGAAATCATTGATTCAGGAACGCTTAAAATATAATTTAGAGTGTCTTTGGCATCTTCTAAATCATGATTATTTAAATATAGTTTAGCCATTTGTAAAAGAGTAACAAACATGAATTCATTACATGTGCTACAACTATTCATATAGTTGTTTAAAGCTTCACTTACTTTTCCTTCCTCTAAATAAGCATTACCAATTTTATTATAAGCAAAATACTTATCTTCGGGATTATAAACAGGAGAAGAAGTTTCTTCTTTTAAAATTTTTCGATAACAATTACGAGCCATATGGTAATTTCCTAATCTTTTATAACAATCTCCCATATGATACATAGCAGCAACTCGGTCTTTATTACCTTGCGTTTTATCTTCTAAATATATTCCTTCACTATATAAATCTTCAAAAAAGCACATGGCTATACTATATTGATTTAGAGAATAATATATATTTCCCATTTCTAATAAAACATAATTTCTTTCTTTGGTAAATAAAATAGATTCAAATTCTCTTAATGCTTCTTCATAATTATTCATTCTTTTGAGAATTACTGCTTTTTCAAAAATAGTTCTACTATCATTTTCATTTTCTTTTTGAATAGTACTAATAATATTTAAAGCTTTGGTAAATTCTTTATCCTCTCTAGCTCTTATAGCTTTATTTAATAATTGCTTGTTTTTACTGCTTAACATAGGGCACCTCAATCTTAAGAGTTATTTTACCATATAATATATTAAAACTAAAGCAAAAAAATTCACTATAATACTAAAAATGAATTGGACAAGTAAAAGCAATTATTATATAAGCAGTTGCATTTACTTATCCAAAATCAATTGCATTAA
>CANPXJ010000034.1 GCA_947585915.1 uncultured Bacilli bacterium
CACATAAACAAGATGATCATGTTTCAAAACTGTGATTCCTATTCAAGCTCCGTTGCTTGCGACGGGGTAGTTGACAACCAAGTTCTGGACATTTTCCCCCATATAACTGACCTTTAAATCTATATTCTGATAAAGTTCCATCTACATCAAAAAATACATATTTATCTTTTAACTTATCTAACATTATAAAACTCTCCTAACTCTTGTAATTCTTTTAGAATAAACTTTTGATATTTGTGGTACATTAATGGAATAAAATCATTTATTTTTCCCCACATTATTTTATGATCTTTTTCAATAGGATCGCATATTTTATTTCCAAGTTTAGCAATATATATTGAAGCAACAATTTTTAAATATCCCCGTGAAGAATTATATTCATATGAAATTACTCTATCAAATAATTGTGGATTAACAATTTTATAACCCGTTTCTTCTAACATTTCACGCTCAATAGTTTGAAGTTCTGTTTCTTCTTTTTCTTTGCCACCACCAAGAAAAAAATATTTTCCATCATTAACAATAGCAATTCTATCCTTATCTTCAATTAAGATAACATATGAGCATTCTCTTGTTTTATAATTAATATTGGGGTGTTTCTTACATATTAGTTTGTAATTTTTATTTGCATATTTTATAGTTGTTAAATCTAGCATAGCTATCCTCCGATTCAAAATCATATTCATTTAATTTTTTTATATATTACCATTTCTTGTAAGCAATCATGTAGTAAGTTTTGCTATTATTTGAAATAAATTTTCCATCTGATCTTCTACAAATTACTATTTGTTACAATAAATATTATACTATATTTAAATTTTTATCGATAGTATTTTAGGACAAAAAAAGAGAATTACATATTAAAAGTAATTTAGATTTTCTTTTTTTAACTCTTTAATTTCTTTATTTTTATTTTCAACACTTTTTGATAAAGTATTAACTTTTAAAGATAATGCCTCATTATTTTCAGTTAGTATTTTAATTTTCTCTTTATTTTCTTTGAGTTCAGTATCAACATTATTTAAAGTTTCATAAGAACTCCTCACTTTCTTCCAATAATAACAAAAAAACTAGAACGTACTTCTAGTTAATGTATATTACTACTCGAAGAATTTTCCGAGTTTCCTATCAATCTGGAGCAAGTGAGCGGAATCGAACCGCCGTCCTCGCGTTGGCAACGCGATGTACTAACCGCTGTACTACACCTGCAATAAATTCAACAACAAACATATTTTATCATTAAATCTAAGGATATGCAATATTTATTGTTAAATTATATATACTTAATTATATGCTTAATCACTAGTTTTTTTCATAATAATTGTTGTATAATTCGTAAAATCTAATTTATTTATATATTCTTGAAATTCTTTAAACTTAAAATCCTTAAAATCATCAACACTATCAAAATAAGGATAATCATAAAAAATAACATTATTCATTAATTGATAAATCATATTTCCTAAATTATCAGCTCTAATTGCAACTTTAGCCATATCTTCCTTTTTAAATAAATTAAATTCTTCCTTTAAAAAATCAGGATTTTTAATTTTATCTTTTATTTTTTTTGCTAAAACATTTATTTTTTTACTAAAAGAACCAATTGTTATAATACAAAAATCTTCAATAAAAGTTGAGTCATAGTTTAAAGATGTATTAATTATCTTTTTATCAACAAGTTCACTATATAAAGAAGAGGTAATACCAAAATTCATATCTAAAAAAGTACATAAATAATAATCAAGCTTCATTAATTGTTTCTTAGAATAGTTACTAACATCAATTTTATAGGCAATTTCAACATATTCTTGTGATGCTTTAGACTCTACTAAAATTTCTTTTTTATTTACACTACTACTTTCTTTTATTTTTAGAGGATGTCCTTCAAGAGTTTTTTCATCAAAATTTTTATAAAAATCCTTTATTATTTTTAAAACTTTATTTTTATTAAAATTCCCTCCTACAAATAAATACTCATTATGGGGATTATAAAAAACTTTATAACAATTTTTGATATCATCTAAAGTAATTTTTTCCACATCCTCGCGAAATCCCCCAGTATTACGAAATTGAATATTTTTAAATAAAGCTTCATATTCTTTTAAACCAAATTCATAAAATATATCATCTTCATGCATTTTTAATTCTTGATAAATAGGAGCTTTCACTCGTTTTAGATTTTCTTCACTAAAAACAGGAGTATTAACAGCCTTTAATAAATTCTTTAAACCATATTCCAAATTATTAATCGTACTAAAATAATAATTTGTTAAGTACATTGATGTAGAAGCATTAAACTTAATTTGCTTCTTAGCCATAACTTGAATCAGTTCTTTTAAAGAACTACTTTCGCAGATATAATGTTCAAGTAAATGAGCAATACCACTAGGAACATGATATTTTTTATTATCAATCATAAAATCTTGATTAATTCCGCCAAATTTAGTAACAAACTTAACTTGAGTAGAATGTTTATTATTATCTTGATATAAAAATATATTTAAACCATTAGCTAATTTTTCTTTATATAATTTACTCATTATCCATCTCCATCACATAAAAACAAGTATCTAATTTCATTCTATTAACAAGATTAATTATGTCTTTTTCTTTTATTTTTTTGATTAAAGATAATTGCTTTTTACTATTTATCCAACTTTCAAAATAATCATTAATTAAATCATCCATTATATTTATTTGATAATCTTTTTCTCCTATTTTTAATAATTTTTCATCAGCCACTATCTTTTTTAATAAATCAGCCATAAAGATAGGATTTTTAAGTTCATCTAATACTTCTAAGACTTTCTTTTTAATTACATCTAAATTATCTTTATTAGCATAAGCCACAATTTCAAAAACATTGTAACGGAATCTATTTATAGTATCAACTGAATATACTAAACCAGCTTCAGTTCTTAATTTATTAAATAAAAGATGAGTAACATTAGATGACAAAATTCTTTTTAAAAGATACACATTCATTTGGTCTTTTGGGGAAATATTTTCAAATTTAAAACACAATGAAATAGCTGATTCTTTAAAATCTTTATTTAATTTTATAATATTGGGTTTTTCTTGTTTTACTTTAAGAAAATGATAGTAAGATTTTTGAGGTATAGCTAATTCTTTATTTAAATCAAAGTATTTTAAACATAAATCAGTCATTTCTTTTTTAGAAACATCACCAACGATAAAAATATAAGGACATTTTGTTTGAATATTTTTTTGATAAAATTGATATAAATTTTTAGGTGTAATTTTCTTAAGCTGATCTATATTATTATAAATACTTCTTTTTAAAATTCCCTCATCATCAATAGTTCTAGGTACTAATAGATCTAAAAAGCCAGTCAATTCCTTTTCCTTGTTTTGAACTTTTAATTTAACAATTTCAATTTCCCTTTTAACCTCCGTTGGAATGAAACCTTTATTTATAATATTAGGTTTATAAATACAATCTTTTATAAAACTAAATATATTTTTAAGATTAAGTTCTTTAATAGAATGAGTGTTAGGAATTGCTATATTAAAAGTAAAATAACCTGATGTTCCTATAATTTGGGAGCGAACATTATAGTTTAAAATATAATTTTTAATTTTGGCTTTTTTAAAACTATCTTCAGTTTTATATTTGTAATTACTATACATTAATAAAGATGGTAAAATACAATATTTGGCAATATCTTCTTCCTTTTCTTCAAAAGGGAAAACAAAGCTCATAAAAATAGTTTGAAATTTTTTTGTTGATTTTATATTTATATTTTTCATAATGCACCTTCGTCAACTAGTATACCATATTAATTGAAAGCTTGCTATTTTAATGATATAATATCTTTAGTAAGAAGGGATTATTTTGGCAAAAAAAACAAATAAACAACCTAATAAACAACCAAAAAAATTTATTTTGCAATTTATTAAATATATTACTAGTAATAGATTGTTTTTATCATATGTTTTATTTGCTTTAATTGGTAGTATTTTAATAAGAGCTTTTACGGTAGGTCATCCTTTTGATTACCATCCAATTATGGTTGATTTAGCTTTAATATTAATAATTGGAGCATTTGGCTATTTAATAAAACCTAAAAAACAATTTCATTATTTTTTTGCTTGGATTATTATTTATAATATTATTAATATAATTGGTTCTATTTATTATACTTTTTATGAATCTTTTCCTACCATTGGTTTAATTGCTAGTATTACTCAAGTAGGAGAGGTTAAAGATTCGCTTTTAAATGAGCTTAGAGTGGTCGATTTTATTTATATTTTATTCCCAGTTTTGTTCTATTACACCCATAAAGTATTAGGTAGACAAAATTATTATAATCATATGAGTAAAATTGAAAAGGGTAAAAAGATGTGCGTTTCCACAATGTTAGCGGGAGTAATATTACTTGCTTGTACTTTGGTAACTTTAACTGGTACTGATTATTCTCGCTTAGCTAAACAATGGAATAGGGAAGCAATAGTTGAGCGTTTTGGCATTATTTTATATCAAGGTAATGATATTGTTCAAAGCTTATATCCTAAAATTAATTCTTTATTTGGTTATGATGAGGCAGTTCGTAAATTTAAAGACTTTTATGGACAGAAGAGTCAAGAAGAACATCAAAATAATGAGTATACTGGTATTTTTGAAGGCATGAATGTTATCTTTGTTCATATGGAAAGTATGCAACAATTCTTAATGGATTTAGAATTTAATGGTCAGGCAGTGACTCCAACGGTTAAAAAAATAGCATCAGAAGGAATGTATTTTTCTCACTTTTATCCCCAAATTAGTGTGGGAACATCATCAGATACAGAATTTACTTTAAATACATCTTTAATGCCTGCTAATAGTGGAACAGTTTTTGTAAGTTATTATAATCGGGAGTATTTATCAATTCCTAAACTTTTAAAAGAGAAAGGTTATTATACCTTTAGTATGCATGGCAATAAAGCTGATATGTGGAATCGTTCGAAAATGCATCCTCAGTTAGGTTATGATGAAATGTTCTTCCAAGATAGTTTTAAAGTAACTAAAGAAAATACTGTTGGTTTAGGAATAAATGATTATGCTTTCTTTGAACAAGCTATGCCAATTTTAAGAGATATTGAGACAAAGCATCAAAACTATATGGGAACAGTTATTACCTTATCTAACCATTCACCATTTAATGATGTTGAAAAATATGGGGAGTTTGACTTATCTTATAAAAGAATGGAAACTGATGAAGAAACTGGCGAAACTAAAGAAGTAATTGATGATTATTTAACTGATACCAAGATGGGTAATTATATTAAAAGCGCCCACTACGCGGATTTAGCTTTAGATGAATTTATTAATTACATCAATAATGATGAATTATTTAATAATACAATATTTGTCTTCTATGGTGACCATGAAGCTAAATTATCTCGTTCAGAATTTAATAACTTATACAACTATGATAAAGAAAAGGGCGAATTAAAAACTGAAGAAGATGAAGGTTATTACAATTATGATTATTATGCTAGTGAACTTAATAAAAATACTCCTTTAATATTCTGGACTAAGAATGCTAAAATAAGGAAGAAAATAAATAAGGAAATTACTTATTATATGGGAATGTATGATATTTTACCAACCCTTGGAAATATGATGGGCTTTTCTTCCCCTTACGCTTTAGGACATGATATATTTAATATTAAAGATGATAATATTATTATTTTCCCTAATGGTAACTTCTTAACAAGTAAAGTTTACTATAATAATTCAACTGGTTTATATATGCCTTTACAAAATAATGTTGAATTAGAAACCGATTATATTGAAAAGAATAAAGAATATACAGAGCAATATTTAGATATCTCTAATAGTATAATCGTCCATGATTTAATAAAGGAAGTTAATTTATTTAATGAAAGTGGTGGAGAAAATGAGTAAAAAGAAAAAAGTAATCATAATTATAATTTTAATTATTATTTTGGCAGCGGGGGGACTTGTAGCTTATCGAATAATTAATCCTTCTCAAGCGAAAGTTAAAGAAACAAAAAAACTTGATAAAATAAAAGGTTTTGATTATCATTTAGAAGATCGCGATACGAAACTTTATAAAGACGAATTCAATAAGTTAAAAAAGAATTTGGAAAGCAATGATATTAACTATGATGAATATGCCAAATCAATTGCTAAAATGTTTATCATTGATTTATATACAATTGATAATAAAATAAATAAATATGATGTTGGTGGTTTAGAATTTGTTCATCCTGATGCGCGGGAAAATTATGAATTAAATGTTAAAGATACTATTTATAAGTATGTAAATAATGATTCAAATCGTGACCAAGAATTACCAGTGGTTAGTAAAATTACGATTGATGATTTTGATAATGAAGCCAAGTTTAAAATAAAAGATGAAGATGAAGAAGATGCTTATGAAATATCATTAAGTTGGGAATACGAAAAAGATGATGATTATGATAATGAAGCAGTAATAAAAATAGTAAAAAAAGATAAGTATTTATATATTGTAGAAAAAACAGATTTAGAAGATTCAGAAGATAAAACAGAATAGTTATTAGTAGTTTATAATTAGCAAGCTGAAATATACTTGCTTTTTTTGAACTCAAAATATCAATAAACTCATATAAAAAAATATTGACAATTGTAGATAAAGTGTTAGAATAAATACCTAAGAAAGAAGGATGTATATGAAAAATTTTGATTTAAAAAAGATTGTTAAGAATCCTAAATTATATGCATCAGTTTTATCTGGAGTTATTGCCGTAACTAGTTTAAGCGGATGCGTTAACAAGGATAAGGGTAATCAAGATAGTGCAGTTACAGCTGAGGTTACAACTAAAATTTTTAATGAAGGTGAGCATTATATAAGCTCTAAATATAATTTTGAAGTTTTAAGGATGGAACCAAATGAATTGGATTGCCCAGTTGGTTATAAAATTGTAGATGTAGAGTGTGTGGATAAATATGATAAAAGATATATTTTTATAATTAGTTATGTTAATACTGTTCCAGTTGAATGTGCTCCAAATGAATTAGGGGAATATTCAAATTTTGGAACTCCAATTGAACAAGAAAAGACTTTGACACTAGAAAACTCCTGTAAATAAGGGGTTTTTTGATTTATTGACTTTTGATGCTAATTATGATAGAGTAGGATACCAAGAAATGGAGGAGATGAAATATGAGTCAAGAGATATATGGATTACATAATCATATTTCAACTTTAAAAAATAAAAAAGAATTTTTAGATGAGGCATTAAAACAAAATGCTAATGTATTAGCTATTACAGACCATAGAACTTTATCATCTTATTATGATTTATTTAGTAATTTAGATAGTAATGATATAGATGCATATAAAAAATTAAAATTTATTATTGGTATGGAATTAACAGGTATGTTTCCTTTTACAACAATTGATGGTAATAAAAGTAATATAGCTATGGATATTTTAGCTTATAATTTAAGTATAGAAAATTATCAAGAGTTTTATAACTTTATTTTAAAAAATTATCAAAATTTATCTTATTTAGATTCTAGTCAATATCAACAAGAGGAACTAGATTTTGTTAAGAAAGTAGCTCAAAGTATTGGTTATAAAGCGGATTATGATAATATACAATTGACTGAAGATGTTCCATTTGCAGGTTATGCAATTTCTTATGGTTTAACTGATCAAAAATATGTAGATTATAATATATCAAAGGGTTTATTAGAAGAATTAAAAACAAATCCTAGAGCTTTTAGAAACAGGGAAATGAAAAATCCTGATAGTAAGTTCTTTGTAGATTATTCAAAATTTTATCCAAGAATGGAAAAGATAATTGAAGCTATACATGAAAATGAAGCTTTAGTATTTTTCCCTCACACAGCAGCTTATTTTGCTAAATCAGGTGATGAAGAAAAAATTGCAAAAGCATGGAACAATTCGTATAAAATAACTAATGATTTTTTAAGAGCAAATCCTAGTATTGATGGTCTTGAAATTAGACATCCTTCTTATTTAGATAACCAAGAATACTATGATTATTTAGAAAACACAGCTAAAACAAAAGATTTATTTGTAAGTGGAGGAACTGATTATCATAAAAATGGTGAAAAAATAACTCTAGATTATAATGATAAATATATTGATAACACAGCTCTTACCAATGTTAATGATTGGGCAATTATGTATACTTTAGATGAAATGATAGATTTAAGTAAAGAAATTGGTAAAATAGAAAGTAAAGAAAAACAACGCATTTTAGGAAAATAAAAAATCTCAATCGAGACTTTTTATTTTGAATTTATGGTAGAGTTTCTAAATCATCTGGATCAGGTGTTGGTTCAGTAGTACTAGGTGGATCAGATGGGCTTTCTTCTTCCACTTTTTCTTCACTGCTTGGGATAGTAGATGATGAACTTTTAAGTGTGCTACTTTTAGTTTCATTTTGCGGTTGTTGGGTTGTTTCTGTATTAGAATTATCAATAACATCAACTGTTAAGCTTCTTACTGAAGAAATTGGGGTCTTAGCGACAACACTTTGAGCAACAACTGAACCATTGGCAGCATTTTCTTTATAGCCTTTATCACCTTTTCTAACATAATTAATGCTTAAACTAATATTACGAGCTCTAGCCCAATTTTGGACATAACTTAAACTTTGACCAATAAAGCTTGGTACTAATTCTTCAGTTGAATCATTTTTAGAAGAAGCATCTTTACCAGCTACATGTTGTTCATACTCTTCGTTGATTGAGAAATTAAAGGTTTTAATCATTTCTGGTTCTTCTAATTCCAAATTAACTTTCATTAATTTAACTATTTCTTTTAAACTAGCTTTACTATATTGGAAAGTATACATATTCATTCTCGTACTTGGATTATACATTGTAAGGTCACTACCAGTTAAGTAGGTATGGTCAATAGTTATAAAACTATTTCCATTTTTGGCAATATCGGAAGTAAGCATTTTCTTTAAAACGTTATAGAAAGATAACATTTGATTAGTAGTCATATTAGTATCAATATTTTTACTAACGGCATCAAGTATTTTATAAAAGTCATCTACCGTATCGATAGTTTTGGCTTTTTGAGCTATACCTTCAACTACCATTTGTTGATGTTCAACCCTTTGGAAATCACCACGTGGTAGGGTTTTACGATGCCTAGAAAAAGCTAAGGCTTCTTCTCCATCTAAATGTTGTTCACCTGGCTTTAAGCAAATTGTCTTATCACCAAATAATCTATCAGAGTTTTGTTCACAGAATGATACAGGAACATTAACATCAATTCCTCCTACAGCATCAACTAAATCAACAACTCCTTTAAAATTAACTTTAACATAATAATCAATATTAATATCAGTTAAATCTTCAATAGTATTAATAACACATTTAGTACCACTGGCAGCCGAAGAATTAATCTTATTTTGTGCGCCATTTCGACAAGCAATTGGAACATAAGTATCTCTTGGGATACTAAACATAGTAGCATTTAAAGTATTAGGGTTAAAAGTAATCATCATTAATGTATCCCCATTAAAAGCTTGATTGGCATTAAGACCATCTTTTTCCGAATCAACACCTAACAAAAGTAAAGTAAATGGTTCAGTTAATTTCTTACCAACATTTTCGCTAATATCTTTGCTATCTTGATTTTCCATTTCCTTACTATATTCATATACTACTTTTACATCACTTGCAATATTAGCAAATAAATCTTCTGATGAATATAAAACGGCATAGTTACTAGTAATAAATACGGCATCGATTTCTTTAGCATACATAGCTGTTAGCATTTCATAATAATCATCATATTTTACTAACTTATCTTTATCTATTTTTTCTTTTTTAATAATTTCTTGAGGTAATTTATAACCCTCTATATCATTTTTATCACTAATAATACCAATTTTTTCAATATCTTCTTCATTAGTATCTTTTAAAGCTATCATATTAGAAGTATATGTAACATATTTTTTGCTTATTTTACTAACCTTATTATATACTTTATCGATATGGTAAGAAGCAAAAACAAAGGCTCCTGATAATAATAAAGTTAAAATTGTAAGAAATATAAAAGTTTTTTTCCTTTTGGTAATTAGTAAAACTAAACTACCAATAATAAAGCCAAAGAGATATAAATAAAATAAGACTAAAGCAATTATTCTAATTAAAGTTTCAATTCCCTTTAAAGTAATTAAACTATAGGTTAAAAGTCCTAAGCTTCCTAAATAAATAATTAGAACCAAAATAAAGATTATGAGCAAAGGCTTGCTACATTTTTTTAATTTATTAAATAATACTTTCATATATTTATAACCTCTTTTTTATTATGATTATTAAATTATACAATAATTCTTCTTTAAAAACAACTAGACACAAAATGTGTCAAGTAATAGCAAATATTAATATAAATTGGTTCCATTTGTCGATAGATTTGCTATAATTTAGTTGAAATATAAAGGAGTTGGTAGTTATGAAAAAGAAAGTTATAAGCGTTTTACTATGTTTAATTACAATGTTTTCTTATTTAGTTGCTCCTTTAAGTGCGCTGGCAGCGGTGAAATATTATGGTAAAGTAGTTGACCCAACAGGTTTAAATGTGCGTAAAGGGCCAGGAACTTCTTATGGCAAAGCGGGTGAATTAGCCTATAATACAGAGTTTGAATTAGTAAGTGGTTCACCAACTTCAACTAGTGGTTGTTCCGGTGGTTGGTATCAAATATATTATAATAATAGTACTGATGCTTATGTTTGTGGCTCTTACTTTTCTAAATATACAAAATCAAGTAATACAAGCGGAAATGCTACAAATGATTATGAAAAACAATTACAAAATCTTGGTTTTCCATCAACTTATTGGGATTACTTAACGGAATTACACGACAAACATCCTAATTGGAGTTTTGAAGCAATTCAGACTAATCTTGATTGGTCCTATGCTGTTGCTCAAGAAAGTATCGTAGGTGTTAGTTTAATTGAAACAAGTTATGATGGTTGGAAATCAACTGCACCTGGTTCATATGATGCAAGCAGTGGAACATTCAAAGTATTAGAAGGAAAAGATTGGTATGCTGCTGCTCCGGGCGTTGTAGCCTATTATATGGACCCAAGAAATTTCTTGGATGAAAAACATGTCTTTATGTTTGAAAAACTTAATTATGATTCATCTTATCAAACTGAAGCAGCTGTAAAGAGTGTCTTTAATGGCGGAAACTTTGCTAATTACTCATTTAATTTTGTTAGTGCTGGTGCAAATAATAATATCAATCCAATTTATTTAGCTTCTCGTGTTCGTCAAGAAGTAGGCTCTAGCACAGGTTCAACGGCTACAAGTGGAGCAAGTTTTACTTATAATGGTAAGTCTTATAGTAATTTATATAATGTTTATAACATTGGTGCTACGACTGGAAGTTCACCTGCTTTAAAAGGCTTAGTATGGGCCAATGGTGGGGAAAATGGAGCTGATACTTCATACAATCGTCCATGGCATTCTATTGAGGCATCTATTAGTGGCGGAGCACAATTTATTTCTTCATCTTATATTAACAAAGGACAATATACAAATTATTTACAAAGATTTAACGTTGCTCCTAATGGACACTTTACAGCCTTAACACACCAATACATGACTAACATAAAAGCAGTATTTAGTGAATCAGTTTCAACTTATAATTCTTATGCTACAATGAATTTATTAGGAAATAGTTTTAAATTTGCTATTCCGGTATATAAGAATATGCCTGCCAACACTGAACTTCCTAGTACGCAATTAAATTTAAATGCTCCAAATGTTAATAGTAATCAAGGTGGTTCTTCATCATCAACTTCAACGCCAACAGTTGATGCTAATAGTTTAATAAATAGTCTGGGTTTAAGAACAGATGGTACTTATATCAGCGGAATTTATGAAGGAATGAGTGTAAATAGTTTACTTAATTCTTTAAGAAATGGTGGAGCAAATGTCAGTACAAAATGTCACGATAATTTAGCTACTGGTGATACATTCATTATTAATGGTCGAACTTATACAGTTATTCTATATGGTGATTTAAATGCTGATTCTGGTATAAATGTTAAAGATTTAGTTCAGTTGAAAAAATATCTTTTAGGTTATAATAATCTAGATAATATTGATAAAAAAGCAGCTGACACAAATAAAGATGGAAATATAACAGTAAAAGATTTAGTTGCTACAAAGAAACATTTGTTAAATTTAACAACAATTAGTCAATAGGAGGAAGTATGTTTAAAAAGAAATTAAGTTTATTAATATTTACAATAGTTAGTTGCTTGATATTTATAGGTAGCTCTCATGCTGCCTCTTTGTCGTTAAGCAAATCAGCTGGAACTATTTCCGTTGGGCAGACAGTTAAAATTACTGCTCGTATCTCAAATGCCCTTGATTATACTTATTCGTCTTTCTCTTTACAATATGATTCTGAACGTTTTGCATTTGTTTCAACTTCTTCCTCTGATTGTTCAGGATTAAATTGTAGATATATTGAAGGGAACAAATCTATTACTTTCACTTTTAAAGCTAAAACTCAAGGTAGTGGAACTTTTAAAGCTAGTGGTTCTTTTGAAGATGATAATTCCGGTTCTTTATCAGCTTCAACTTCAGTAACTGTTGGAGAAGCAGTGACCCCTAAAAACTTAAGTAGTAATAATTTCTTAAAATCTCTAAGTGTAGAAGGTTATTCTTTAAATCCTGAATTTAATAAAGATAAATTAGAATATAGCCTTGATGTTGCCAAAGATGTAACAAGTGTGACTATTAAAGCTACTGCTGAAGATTCAACTGCTAAAATAACGGGAGTAGGAGAGGTAAATGTTACCGAAGGAATAAATACCCTAAATGTTGTAGTTAGTGCTGAAAATGGTAGTACTAAAACTTATGTTATTAAGGTTAATGTAGCTGAAAAAGATCCTATAAAAACTAAAATCAATGGTAGTGAATATACTGTGGTTCGTAATAAAGATAGCTTAACTAAACCTGAAAATTATGAAGAAAAAACTATTACAATTGATGGTAAAGATGTTCCTGCTTTCTATAATGAAATAACTAAATTTACATTAGTAGGTTTAAAAGATGATAAAGGTAATATTAATCTTTATGTCTATGATAAAAAGGAAAACAAATATACTTTATATCAAGAATTAAAAACAAGTGGAATTAATTTCTATCCTATGGATGGTGCAAAAGCACCTAAAGGTTATAAACAATATACTATTGATTTAAATGGTGTTAAAGTAAAAGGATTTAAAATATCAAAAGATTCTAATTATGCTGTTATCTATGGAATGGATTTAGAAACTGGTAAAAAAGGCTATTATATGTATGATATTAAAAATAATACCTTACAACTTTATAACGAAGAACATATAAATCTTCTTATGAAAAAAAATGAACTTTATTCAATTATTATTTTAGCTTCCTGGGCAATGTTATTTCTATTCTTAATCATTATTATTGCTTTGTGTGCTAAAAATTCTAAACGCAAAAAGAAGATTAAAAATATTTTAGAAAGATTAGGAAATGAAGAAGAAGTGAATGTTCCACAAGAGGAAGAAATAGTTGATGAAGAACAAGTTGTTGATGAAGTTATAGAAAATGAAGAGGAAGACGAAGAAGAAATGTATAACATCATGGAAGAAAAACCTAAAAAGAAAAAGAAACCTAAAAAGAAATAAGATACTTATAAACACTAGAACAATCTAGTGTTTTAATTTACACTAAAATGTGAAATCGAGAATTTAGCTTGATTTTCTTTATGGGGGGGGGTTATAATGTGGTTATAAGTAGCGATGCTATTTATAAATCTTGGTTGAAAAGGAGGTGAAAAAATGAAGAAAGCTTTGATTTTTATGGCTATAGCCTTAGCTGTTTTCGTTCCAACTATTAAAGCCAATGCTGAAGCTTACGGTAAAGTTGAGGATTGGGATACACCTGATACTCGTCAGGCGGGAGCACCTACTATTATTGGTTCTGAAACCGCGCATGTTACAGCTACCTATTCAGGCGGAACATTTAAAATAGTACCAGCAGATTCACAAGCAGGTAAGACTACTGATGAAGCATGGGCAGGAATTAAAATAACTGCTCCTATGACTGCTGATGGCAAAAATGTATATGATGCTACTACTTTGGAAACTAAAGCGCAATATCGAAAGAAAGTTAATGGAGAATATAAAGTTATTCCATTTTGGGACGCTCAAGATAGTGCAAAAACTGATGGTGAAAGTGATGTTCACTGGATTGGTCTAATGGGTGCTATTGATGAGGAAAAATTAAAAACAGCTGTTAAAAACGGAACAAATATGGTTTATGAATGGGAATTTGATTGGAATGGCGATAACACCTATGAACAAATTGTTACTTTAGTTATCGAACCAGAAAAACTTATAGTTGAAGAAAAAGACACTAATAATCAAATTTGGAATGAAGAAAAATTTAATGAAGAAGATGCTAAATATATCGATGTAACTTTAAAAGCAACAGGTGTACCAGAGTTTGATGCAATTCAAAACTATGTACGTAGAATAGAAAAAGGTAGGGCACCTTTTACAACTGATACTTTAAAAGCTTATATTGATGATTTAACTTCTCAATTAAAAGATACTGGTGTAGAATTCGTTGGTTTCTATTTAGATCAAGAAGGTACAAAATCTATTGATTTAACAAAAGAATTAAACGAAGATACAATAGTTTATATTAAACTTAAAAAAGTTGAAACAGCTAGTAGTACTGTTCAAGATGCCAAAAATCCAAATACATCTGATAAAGTATTTACTTATGTAATACTTACTATGATTGCTGGAGTTGGAGCAATGTTCAGTATTAATCGTTTAAAAAAATTACATAATTAAAATGAGATAAAGGGATAGCAACTTAAGCTATTCTTTTATTTTGCAACTTTTTATTTGTATTTATATATTTTATTCTGAACCAAGCCGGTCGATAGATGGTTTTATAAATGGTGCAGTTTCAATAAGACCAGTAATTAATTTAAAAACTGACACTCAGGTAACAGGAGAAGGTATGAGTGGTAAACCATATCAAGTTCAATAAAATCAGTTTAGTTACTGGTTTTATTTTGTATTATTTATATAAGTTTTGTCGAAACTGTTTAAAATAAACTAAAATTGCCCTATATTTAATTAGCAGGTGATATTATGTTAAAAATCAACTCGGAATATTCTAAAGGAATATTATTTGTTAGAATTAATGGTAACTTAAATAGAAGAACATCATATAAATTAAGTGACTTTTTAGTTCCAACAATACTTAAACATAAAATTAAATTTTTAGTTTGTAATTTATATAACTTAGAAAGTATTGATGGGATTGGCATAAAATCTTTAGAAAGGTGTTCTAAAGCTATAAATGTTAATTCTGGACTTTTTCAAATTTGTGATATTCCAAAAGAACTAGAATGTAAATTTAAAAATGTTAATATAAAAAAAACCTTAAATGAAATGACTGCTATAAAGAAAGTGAATATATAAAGGAGGAAAGTGTGATGGAAGATTCTAAAGAATTTTTAATAACCGAATATAAAGATTATATTTATAGTATTGCTAATTTATTTTATGGGATAGATAAAGAAGATTTATTTCAAGCTGGAGCAGAGGGATTAATTGAATCGTTTTATAGTTATGATGATACATCAAAAGTAAAGTTTACAACATATGCATATAAAAATGTCTATGGTCATATGTATGCTTTAATATCTAAAACCAATGATTTTAAAATATCTAAAGATACATGGAAATTATATAAGCAAATTATGGAAAAGTATCAAGAAATAGCCCAAAGAGATAACCAAGTCCCAGCAATGGGAGATGTAGCAAGAGAACTTAAGATAGATGATTATTTACTTTCAGCTACTATTACTGCTTGCAATAAAGCCCTAAGTTTAGAAAGTCAAGTATGTGACAATAAAAATTATATTGACACAATTGCTGTTCAAGAAAATGTAAGTATAGAAGATAAAATATTCTTAGAAGAATCTTTAGACAATTTAACACCATTAGAAAAACAAGTTATAAAATATCGATATTATCAAGATTTAACTCAAGCGGAAATAGCTGAAAAATTAGGCTTATCACAAGTAAAAGTATCGAGGTGTGAAAAGAAAAGTTTAGCTAAAATGCGCGTGTATGCTAGGGAAGTTTGTTAAGACCACTTAATGTGGTTTTTTTAATCACAAAATGTTGATAATTGGTTTTAGGGGGGGGGTATAATTGGAGTAGAAAAGTAAATAGGTGATTAATGTGGGATTAAAAAATAAAAAGAAAATAATAGCAATAATATTAATAGTAGTAATAGTAATAATAAGTGGAATAACATATGGATATTGGAATAAAGAATATATAGGAAAAGATAATACAAATAACTTTAATTGTTTAAATATAACTAAAATAAGTGAAACAAGTGGAATAACATTAAATAACGCTTATCCAATAACAGATGA
>CANPXJ010000035.1 GCA_947585915.1 uncultured Bacilli bacterium
TTCAAAGTTTCAGAAAGATCAGCAAGAACTGGTCGTAATCCTCAAACTGGTGAAACAATTAAAATTGCTGCTAGTAAGGGTGTAAGTTTCAAAGCGGGAACTGCTTTAAAAGAAGTTGTTAATAAATAATTAAGTAATGGGGATTATATTAAGATAATCCTTTTAAAATAATTGAATAATATAATAAAATATTAAAGTTTACTAAGGACCTATAATGGTCTTTTTATTTTGTATAAAAGGGGGGAAAATAAATTGTTAAAGTTTAAGAAAAAAATAGAAGATTTCTGTTATTTGTGTGGTAATTGGGATTATAGAAAATATGACGATATGACAGAACCACATTTACAAGCTATTGATATAGAGGGAGATAAAATCTCAACTTTTTGTGAATTGTTTTCACCTGAGTTGGATGATTATGTTTCTTGTGATAGTGGAATATTTCAAAGAAAAGATTTAGTAAGGGATTTTAAAAAATTAAATTTATCTCATAAAACGGAAGTATTAGATTTTATACAGCAAATAGAATGTCTAATTGATTGGGATAAAGTAAGTGATGTTTTATATGAAGAAGTAGAAAATAAAGTTGAGGAACTTGATGATCCTTATGATAATGAAGAAGAGGAGAAAATAACTAAGATTCCTGCAAAAAAATTAGAAGAAGGGTGGGTTTGGTATAAATTTTTTGATAACTCTGGTTATTTAGAATCACCCGAAGGAAAAAGATATATGGAATATGATTTACAGACACATGAATATAAAACAACACCAAACAGTAATTATGAATTTTTTCCATTAAAATATTATTATGCAGATGGTTTTGAGCCAGAGGAATTTGACCCATTTTCTTATATGGAAGATGAAATGATTAATTATGTATTACCAAAAGAAAAAGATAATAATGAATTTACTTTATAAAGGGGGTTGTAAATGAGTATATTACAGGAATATGAAAGAATTAGAGAAACTATTGGATATGAGAAATATGATGCTATTGGGGAATATTTAAAAGAAATTTGTAAAGAAGATAATCTTGATAAATATTTTAAAGAAATGAATAAGATAGATTTTTCTTCACCGGATTTTAATAATGAAATTGTTCAATTAAAGAATAAGTATAATGTAGTTCTATTAGATGACGTTTTATATAAAAATATAGAGTGGGTAAAGTATAATAATTGGTATAATGAAAATCATTTACATAAAAAAGTAGAAGTTTTGGGAATTTGGCACACCGATTTTGATGATGTACGTTGTCAAGCTATTCTATATCAAGACGGGAAAAAAGTAGGGAACATTATTGCTAGTTATGAAGATAAAAAGATTGAAAATTTAATTGATGATGATTTAAATGATATTGGGTGGAACGAATTTGCTGAAGAAGCATTTAAAAATTTAATATATGATGATTTTGATACATATTTAAATTTACCAAAAATTTCTAATTATTCTAAATTACTACAAGAAATATATGATGATGTTTGTTCATCAGATGCTTCAATGTGTTATATAACAGATGAAGATTGGGAAGATTTTTATTCTGATAAATATACAAATAATGATTTTGAAAATCTAAAATTAGAAATTGAAAAATATGGTTTAAAAGATGTAGTAAGTATAAATGATGGTGAATACAAAATTTTAGGTTATGAAGATTTGGAAACAAGATTTAATGATGATAGAAGATTAGATGTAAGTAAAGATTATGAAGGTGAAGGGGGTATTCAATTATAATGCAGAAAAAAATATATGAATTAGATTTAAAAAAAATTAGAGAAAGTTATAAATCACAACTTACTGAAAACGAAAAAATTGATAAATTGTGTGATAAAATTCATAAAGAGTTTAAAGAATCAGAGTTAAGGAATTACTCTACTTTAGAAAATATATGCAAAAAAAATAATATTATGGTTAGTGATTATTTATACGACCAGGGGTATAATGATTATTTTGAATACAAAGACGATTTAAGATATTTATCAAGAAAAGAATTACCTATCAATGAAATTTTAAATAAAATTCCCAAAACAATAAAAGAATACATAGATTATCCTATTGATTCAATTAAAGAAGAAAGTAAAAAAACACAATCATCTTGTGATTCGCAAGATGATTTAGTATATGCTGATAATGAAGTTTGTTATTATGACTGTCATGATGGTGATTATGTTTTTATAGATACACAAGAAGCTCTAGGTTTTAAAGAAGAAACTGAAAATTCATATTTTAAGGATCAAGTGTTGTTCGTAAATAGTTTATCAGAAAATTTATTACAGGTTGATAATAATAAAAGTTTGTATAATGAACTTTCTATTAAATATAACTTATATGATTGTATAAAAAATAACTGTTATATTAATGATGATTTTAAAAGAGGTTTAGAGAGTAATCAAGAAATTATAGATTATAGAATTTTATCTAATTGTGTGGATTATCCAATATTAAAAGAAAATCTTTCAGATGAAAAATTAAAACAATTAGAAAAAGGTCTTGAAAGTTTTCAATATTATCAAAGTATTTATGATGATGGCGATATTGATATTATAGGTGAATATGAAAGTAAATATGGTAATGATTATTTAATTGAATGGTATGAAGGTATGATGTCAACCGATTCGTTTATTGAAACACTTAATTTAGAGAAAGAGGGGAATTTAGGTAATGAATTGTAGTGATGTATATACTGTTTGTTATAATAGATTAGCTGTTTTTAAGACTAAAGATAGAGCAAAACAGTTTTTTAGTGCATGTTATAATATGAGTAAAGGTGAAGAGCAAGAACGTTATGCTTCTGTTGTAAATAATTTAAATTTAGATAAATTAAGCAAAGATAATTTAAGTACATATTGTAAGACAATTTCTATTAACACAGATAAAAATGGATTTATAAATGTTGATCTTAATGAGAATTTATCAATAGAAGATACTATTAAATTTTATGAAAATAAAATTAAACCTATATTGGAAGTATCAGAAGAATTTGATGTTGATTTTAGTAGTAAAATTCCTTTTGAATATTTTGGATCAGATTCTGATAGTTATACAAATAATAGTTTTTCTGATTTTTATAAAAAGTTATGTGAAAAATCTGACATCAGCATAGAAAGTATATCTACTAATAATTGGTCAGATGGTAAATATAAATTGTTAATAAATAATAACGAATTTGATATTAAAGCTTGGGATAATTTAGAATCAGTAATTAATAATATAAATTCAATGAAAGATTTATTAAAAGAACAAAAAGAAGAAATTGAAATATAGAAAAGGGGATTGTATGACAGATAAAGAAATATTAGCAGAATTAAAAAAATCTTATGAATATTTAAGTGATATTAGAGAAAATGGTTGTGTTGATCATTGTAGTGGTCAGTTAAATAGTAAAATTATAGACATGTTAAATATTGCAAAAAGAAATATTGAAGATAGTTATTTTGAATTTTATAAAACGTTAGATAGAGAAAATTTAAGAGTAAAATCATTAGAAAATAATGAAAAAGTTTATATTGCGAGAACTATTGATGGTGATTATGAAATAGGAGAAGATTCAGATAATTTAACTTGTATTGATGCCGATTATTTTTGGTATGAAGATCAAGATTTTTTAGATTCAGAGATAAATTATGATAATAAATATTATGCAAAATTATGGATAACGGAAAATGATAGAGAACAGGGCTTTGCTGATGATTATTATAAAAATTTTGATAATTTAAAAGATGCTATTGAAGAATTGAGAACATATTTTTATGATGGCAATTGTGTATGTGTAGAAATATATGATTTTAATGACGTATTACAATATAGCTGTGATGAAGAATCAGAGGAATTTTATATAGATGATTTAAAGATTGTTAAAATCAATGAAGATATAATAAACAAGTATATTGATAGTTGGTCTAACCATAAACAATTACCAATAAATGAAAAATTGTTATATTATGAAAATGATGAGAACTTGTTTATAGCAATAGATAATACTGCTGGTAATTGCTGGACAGAAGAATTTAAAACAGAAACGGATGCTCAAAATTGGTTATTAGGAAAAGATATGGAAAAAGGAGACATGGATATTGAAGTATAATGGAAGAATTGATAATTTAAATCGTATAGTTGTTTCAGATCCTTCATATAAAAAAGAAATATGGTGTAGGTATGAAATAGATAATTTAAATGAAAAAGATTGGATAGTTAATTTAGACATTAATCATAAAATTGAAAAAATAAAAGATTTTGATGTAGGTTATATTGAATTTTCTATATTAATCAAAAAAGATAATGATGTATGTAATTTGACTAAGGAAGGAATATCATATTTAAATGATATTAATTTAAAAGAATATCAAATTGGAATGGATACTGCTTGTATAGCGTTAGGAATCAATGATAAAGCAAAAAAAATAATACAATCGCATGATGAGTGGCAACCTTCTTGTTCGATTAGGACAGGAACAGATGGTTATTTTGGAGAAGTTAAAGAAGGCAAAGATAGTAATAATAATCTTTGTTTTCTTTTTATATCTGGATGTATAGATGATGATATGAATTATGAGATAGACTATATTAAAGATTATTTAGTAAATCAATTTGAAATAAAAGATTTTCAAAAAGAGACAAATGAGTTTGAACTTTGATTCATTATCATAAAAAAGTAAAATGAGAACTTTTATGATTTATTAAAAGACAAAAATTTGAAAGGGGGAATTTAGAATTATGAAACTAATGACTAAAGAATTAGAAAAAAAATTTGAAAAATATCCGATAGGAAGCCAAGATGGTTTATTAGGTAATTCAAAAGTAATTGTTAAATATTTTAATCCTGCTGGAGTTGGAACATGGTTAATTACAGAAGGTAATAAATTAGAAAATGGTGATTATGAATTATTTGGCTATTGTCATTTAGGAGATGATCAAAATGCTGAATTTGGCTATGTAATGTTATCTCAATTAGAAGAATTACAATTACCTTTCGGATTAAAAGTTGAAAGAGATATGTTCTTACCAAAAGATTGCAATTTATTAGATGCAATGAAAATTATTGGCATTGAACCACCAAATTATTTTCAAAAGGATAATTTAGAGGAAATTGAGATATGAGTTATGAAATTGTAAAGAATATTAATCGCAGAAAAAAAGATAATAAGATTTTTATTACTAGTGCAAGTAATAATGTATGGCCGAGAACTTATTCAAAATGGGAATTTATGCCAAACAAGGCAAATGATAAAAATAAGGAGTTATATTTATTTCATGGAATAATTGGTGGAAGTTATCAATTAAGTGGCAGTGTTAATGAAAATTGGAAATATGCTGAAAATAAATTTTATGAATATTGTAGAAAAAATAATATTAGTACATCTGATATATGGGATCTTCCTTATAAAAATGATGGAAATATTGATTTGTTAAAACCTTACTATGACATATTTAAAGGTTATTTAGAAGAAAAAAAGGATGGGAAATTTTATTTAGATTCTAATATAGGAATTATTACAAAAGTAAATCAAAGAAATTTTCAGTATATAAACTATAAAGGTGAACCAGAAAAATATTGCAAAAGTTTTAAGCATGTTTTTAATGATTTTTGTAATATATCATCAGAAAACAGAGAAAAATATGAGATAGCAATAAAAGAATATAATTTAAACAAAGATTTAAATGATTTTGAAGAATGTGTTGAAAAGGATATGGAATTGTAAATAAAATGAAAGATATTAGGTTTGATTCTATAAGTTCAGTAGAAATGTTAATATTATTGCTAACTATATTTGCAATTATTTTTATTTTATTTGTAGAACCTAGATTAAGTAAAAGAAAATTAGAAAACAAACATGAACATGGCTCTAGTAAATTTGCTGATATGAAAGAGATAGAAAACACCTTTGTTAAAGAAGATATAAGAAATATTAAAAGTGTAGGTTTTCCAGTATGGTATGAGAAGAAAAATGGCGAATTTAAAAATGTTTATTTTGATAATAAAAGTCCACACTATTTATTTATAGGTTCTACTGGTTCTGGAAAAAGTGTTACAGTTGTAATCCCTGAATGTTTTATGTTTGCAACAGCAAAAGAAAAACATAGTGTAGTAGTTACAGATCCTAAAGCAGAAATATTTAATGCCACAAGTAAAGTATTTAAAGATAATGGTTATGATGTTATTACGATAGATTTTAGAAATCCAAATAAATCAAATAAGATAAATATAATGCAACCAATTATAGATGAGTGGAAAGAGTATTGCAAATACAACGAAGCAATGCTTTTTCTTTTTGCTCATTTTATTAAAATCAATAAAATTAAGTTAGATAATATTGATGATAAAAAGTATCTTGATAAAATTAAAAATAAATATGCTTTAGAAGATTATCTAATTGATATAATATTAAGTAATAATAAAGATATTGAGCTTTTGATTAGTAACAAGAAAATGTATGATAAAGAGTTATTTAAAGATGTTATAGAAGATAATATAACCTTAAAAGATTTTTTATCATTAAAAACTAATGATGAGTTACTATCTATGATAAGAGAATATCAAAATTTAAGTTCAAAACATCAAGCAGAATCAAATAGATTAGTAATATCATTGGCAGATTTAATATTTGTTGATAAAGAAACTAATGATAAATTTTGGATTAATAGTGCAAAGCAATTATTTATAGGTATTTGTGGTATTTTTTTGGAAGATTATCAAAATGGAATTATTACCGAAAATAAAATAAATATATCAAGTGTTAAAAAATTTCAAAATTCATCCTTAATAAAAGAAAATCAAAATTACTTGCAAAGGAATGTAAATAATAGAAAGTATGGTAGCTTATCAAAAGATTATTTAACATCAATACTTTCAGCAGCGGAAAATACTTATAAGTCAATAACTGCTGTATTTGGAGAAAAAATGGCAATTTTTGATGATTTAAATGTAGAAAATGTTACTAGTTCAAACGAATTTAAATTTACCGATTTAGGTAGTAAACCAACGGTATTATATATAATTGTACCTGATGAAGATCGTGCTTATTTTCAATTGGTTACTATTATAATAGGTATGCTTACTAAAGATTTAACTAAATTTGCCAATTTACCAGAAAATAAAGGACAACTGCCAGTAATGGTGGAGTGGATATTAGACGAGTTTGCTAACTGTCCTCCGTTAAATTCAATAGAAACTTTAGTTTCGGTAGCTAGAAGTAGGCGTATGCGATTTCAGTTTTTCATTCAATCATTTGCTCAATTGGAACAAGTATATGGAAAAGATGTAGCAAATATCATTATTGATAATGTTGCTTTATGTTACTTAAAAACAAATAGTGTAGATTGTGCTGAACGAATTGTAAAAAAGTTGGGTAAAGAAACAATAGAGACGAATTCTATGAGTAGAAGTACAGATGTTATGAAAATTGGTGCAAATAAAACAACTTCTTTAATGGGCAAAGATTTATTAACGGCAACAGAAATAATGGGATTAAAATATAAAACAATAATATTTCCTACAATAAGCAATCCAATATTTAGGGACACTTATATTTATAGTGATTTATTTCCACAATTTAAAAAACTAGAGGGAATAGACAGAGAAACCAAAGTGTTAAAAAGAGTAACTAGTAATTATTATACAGTTGAAGAATTAAGGAAAGGTTCCGAAGTAAAAAGTGAAAAAGTATTAAATCAAGTAGCTCAAAATATTCAAAATCAATTTCAACGAAATATTCAGAAACAAATTAGTAAGGCTGCAAAAGGCATTTCACCAATATCAGATGGTGAAGAAATTATTGAAAATGATGTTATCAATGAATTAAAATTCAAATTTTTTTCAAAAGATAATACCACAGTAATTAAAAATAATGATTCATATAGTATATTAGTCAAAAAAATTATAAACAAAGTTCAATTAAATGAATTAGAAAATTTTTCAAGAGATGGTTATAGTTTAGGCATATCAAGAAATTTAAAAAAGAGTATTACAAAAATTACAATTTGGGAAAATAAGAAGGAAAGAAAAATATGAAAAAAATAGGTTTAGGTTTAATAATCACAGGTATTTTAATGTTATTATTTTATTTTGTATATAATGTATCTTTAAATAAAAAATATCAAGATGATATGAATAATTACATTAATGAAACATCACAAATTGTTGAAGAAGAGGAAGAAAACATTATAGAAGAATCACAAGCAAAAAAAAATAAATCAAATAGCAATATTTCTTATACAGCAATTTTAGAAATACCAAAGATTAATTTAAAAAGAGGTGTAGTAAATAATACAAAAAATTTTAGATCAATTAATTACGCAATAAGTGTAGATAACAATAGTAAATATCCTAATGAAAATGGTAATTTCATTTTGTATTCACATTCTGGCAATAGTAGTATTGCTTTTTTTAATAAACTTTATAAAGTAGATAAAAATGATGATATATATGTTTATTATAATGGCATTAAATATCATTATAAAGTTGTTAAAAAATATGAAATTGAAAAAACTGGCAAAGCTAAGGTTATTAATTCCAAAAGTGATAAGTATATAACACTAATTACATGTAATCAAAATAATAAAGATTTTCAAATAGTTTTAGTAGGTAAGCAAATTAGTAACAGTAGTTATTAATGGATTAGAATAAAAAGCTATTAAAAACATAAATTTTAATTAAGAAGAATAAAAAGGGGGTATTTAAATGAATTATGAATTTATAATAGAAAATGAAATTTTAACAAATGCAAAAAATGAAGAGGAGTTAATAGAAATATTTAATAATAAATTAGCTACGCTTGTTATATATTATCAAGAAAAATTAGGGGGAGCATTGTGATAATGCAATTTGCGCGTTATAATATTAATTGTATTATTGAAGCTTCAACTTGTTAAGAAAGGATAAACATGTTGGAGAATGATAAAAGGAGTGAGAGTAGTAATTTTAATAATACCAATAATTTAGATGTAAAATATGATGTTGCTTCTGTAAGTGTTCAAGAATATAATGATACTGTTGAATTTAGAAAGATTAAAGAATTACTTTGTGAAGATCATTTGGAGTATGTTACAGAATATTTAAGAACTTTATTAAAAATTAAAAAACCTAATAATCCTAATTGTTTTAAAGAATCATTATTTAAAAATTTATTTTGTGTTGATAATAAAAATAGAGTAATTATTTATGTTAGATTATCTGTTGAAGATTTAAACAAAACGGAAGGTAATGTTAGTAAAAGTATTTTAAATCAGTTATTAATGTTACTAACATATTGTAATGAAAAGCAATTAGAAGTTGTAGGAATTTTCTATGAAGAAGATATTAGTGGTAGTGATGAATCAAGAATAGAATGGAATAAATCTTTATTATTCTGCGAATTAGGGAATACTAATATTTATGTTTGTAAAACACAAGCTAGATTTGCTAGAGATGTAGAAATGATTGAAAAATATTTACATAAAAGATTCATAGAATGGAATATCCGTTTTTTAAGTATAGTCGATCATAGTGATACAGCTATAAAAGGAAATAAATTACAAAGACAAATAACTGCCATAGTTGATGAAAATAAATTAGCAGAACAATCTGTAAATACAAAAGCAACTTTAAGAGCAAAAAATGATGCAGGACAATGGACAGGGTCATTTGCACCTTATGGATATAAAGAAGATCCTGATGATATGTATCATTTTGTAGTTGATGAGCCAGCAGCAAAAATTGTTAGGGAAATTTATGAAATGTGTGCTAATGGTATTGGATATTCAAAAATATGTAAATCTTTAAATGAAAGAAAAATACCAACTCCAAGTAGATATAAAAAATTGCAAGGTTCAAATTATGTATGTCCTCAGGCGCCAAATGGTAGTGAATTTTGGAATTATGATACATTAAGAAAAATTCTTATGGATGAAACTTATGATGGAATATTAATTCAACATAGGACAGAAAGTATTTCTTATAATATTAAAGGAAGAAAAAAGATACCTAAAAATGAGCAAAGTATTGTTGCTTGTAGCCATGAAAGAATAGTAGATCCTAATATTTCTAAAATAGTTAGAAAAAAATATAAAGATAGAAAAGAAAAAAAACAATTAGAAGAAGTAAGACACGAGTCTAATATTTTAATAGATGCTATTGAAGAATCAAAAAATGATTATAAGAAGGTAAGTAAAGATGCAATTGCCAAAGTAAATCTTGCTATTACAAAACTTAAAGATGTATTATTAACAACAAATATTGAGGATATAGTAAAAAAATACAACGAATTAAGAGAATTAACAGCAACATTAAATTCCGGATTATATACTAAAATACAAGATAAAATACAAGTGTTATCAACAGATAAAACTAGAGCTAAGCCAGGTAAAAATGGCGAAATTCATATTTTTAGTCAAAAAGTATATTGTAAATGTTGTGGAAAAGTCTTTCAAAAAAACCAATTTAAAACAGGTCCTAGAAAAAGTGAAATAAAACAGTATAAAACATATCTATCTTGTAGAACTAGTATTAGGACAGGAAAATATGCTTGCGATAATAGAAATTCTATAAGATATGAAGAATTAGAAAGAATTGTTTTAGAAGAATTAAATAAGATGATTCAACGATATTTTGATAAATCTAAATTAGAACATAGTTATTATGAAAAGAAAGTTTACTCTGACTACGAGAAAAATATAGATGCT
Source organism: uncultured Bacilli bacterium (assembly GCA_947585915.1). GTDB lineage: Bacteria > Bacillota_I > Bacilli_A > RF39 > UBA660 > HGM10766. Next base: position 10,654 of record CANPXJ010000035.1, read on the forward strand.
TTGAAAAAAGAGCAAAGTGATATAGAAAAGAAAATTAAAACTAATGAAGAAAAATTTACAATGATTTATGATGATAAAGCCTCTGGGGTAATAACGTTAGAAGAATTTATGATGTTAAAAAGTAAATATCAAAATGATACTGAAAATTGTAAATTGAGAATTAATCAAATTAATTTAGAAATTGCAGAATTAGAAGAGAAAAAGATACAAAACATTAATGAAGAAGAGATATTTGAAAAATATAGAAATATCGAAAAACTCGATCGGTTAATAGTAGAAACTTTTATTTCTAAAATTATAATTGGAAAAGTAGATCCCGAAACCAAAAAAAGAGATATAAGAATAATTTGGAATGTTGCAGTCTGATTTGGCATAAAGGTATTCGGCACATGGAGGCACAGACCCAGGTACTTCTTATAAACAAATAAAAGAAAAAGATATTAACTTAAAAATAGCTTTAGCTTTAGAAAAAAAACTAGTTAAAAAAGGAGCAAATGTAATATTAACGAGGAATGGTGATTATGATTTAAGCAAACCAAATGCGCAAAGAAGGAAAAAAAGTGATTTTGACAACCGTATTAAAATAATAAACAATTCACATGCTAATATGTATATATCTATTCACTTAAATTACCTACCACAATCTAAATATTATGGTCCCCAAGTTTTTTATGAAAATAACAAAAAGAACAATAAAAAAATAGCTAGTACAATTCAAAAAGAATTAAATGCTAAACTAAAAACTAATAGAGAAATAAAAAAAATCCCGCCATCAACTTATATGTACGATAAGTTAAATGTTTCTGGAATTTTAATTGAATGTGGTTTTTTATCTAATTATCAAGAAAGAGAAAATTTGCAAACAGAGAAATATCAACAAAAACTAGCCACTATTATTACTAAAGGAATAATTAAATCAATGTGATTTTCTTTTCCTAAAATATATAAATATAACAAAAAGAAGAATAATAGCTATGATTAAATATTTGTTTAAAAATAGAAAGCCTAATAAAGAATAAGAAATTCTTTGTTTTAAAACAATAGGAATATTTGCAACTTTTTCGTTTTGATACATAACTTTAACATTTCCCAATTTTTCTCCTTTTTTGTTTTTAGGTGAAATAATTTTTGTACCACTATAGACAAGTTTAACATCTTCTTTTTGAAAATCATTCTTTAAATATTTAGTTATCTTTTTTTCAGCTTTAAAATTTACTTTCTTCAGCTTGCTATATTTGGTATTTAAAGTTAAAATATTTTCGTTTTTATTAACAAGGGTATGATATTTATAATTATTAAAATAATAATTATAAATTGTAATAGCATCATTTAAATGGTTAGGTACTTTTTCAGCGTTAGTTGTAACTAAAAGGTAATCTATATTGTTTTTATCATCATGAGCAATAGAGGCCAGAGCTCTTCCAGCCTCACTTGTAAACCCAGTTTTGCTTCCCTTTATGTAACTTATATCCATATTATAAGCTTGAGCCGTTCTAATAAGAGAGTTTTTTACTGTGTGAAGCTTATTAGTAAAAGTGTATGTTTTTTTGGTGAAAATAGTTTTAAACTTTTTGTTTTTTAAGGCATAAGTTAAAAGTTTAGCCACTTCATCGACAGTTGAGTAGTGGTTTTCATCATCTAAACCAACCGTATTCACAAAATGAGTATTTTTAAGATTTAACTCATCAGCTTTTTGATTCATTAAATTAACAAAATTTTTCTCGCTTTTACTTATATTAATGGCTAAAGCTCGAGCAGCATCTGCTCCACTAGCTAGCATTGTAGCATATAATAAATCATCATAAGTAACAATCTCTTTGTCTTTTAATCCAATTTGATACGCTCCTAATTCATCTAATCCTTTAAAATCTTCCACATTAATTGTAATCTTTTGTTCAAAATCGGAAATATTTTCGATAGCTACTAAAACTGTCATAATTTTGGTTAAACTAGCAATAGAGGTTTTTTCATCTTTATTTTTTTCATACACAATGCTATTTTCATTTAAATTATATAAGACAGCTCTTTTACTATCAATTTCCAAAGCAGAAATAGGACTTATAAAAGTGCCTAAAGCAACAATTAAAAAAATAATTTTTTTCATATAATAACTCCTATAATTTTTCAAAATATTTTAGTTTCTTATTATTTTTTAAATCAAGTCCACTTATATAAGAAATATTTTCTATAGGAAATGATTTGTTCCGATAAGAATTTAAATTAAGATTTTTACATATATTTAGATATTTAGTAGTAGCAAGTTCAAACAATTCATCAACACTTAAATTAGAAACAATATCTTTATCTGCGGGATTATTCCACTCTTTATTTTCCTTATTTAAATCATTTAAAGAAATATCATTTATTTTATTAGAGAAATATTGTAATTTGGAATGATTGGGGAATAAATCAATAAATTTGTAAATAATCTTTTTAATTCCCCAAGAATCTCTAATAAAATGTTTTTGCATAAAACGCCATTTTTTAATACTTTTAAAATAATAAGTGCCAATATCTTTTTTGTAAAATGTTTTATAAAAAACATTATCTAAATAGTTAATAAATTCTAAAGAAGGACTCGGTATTTCATCATAAATTTTATATAATTTTGTTTTGTTAAATTCTAGAGAGTAATTTTTAGTGTAGTAATATTTATCTATTTGTGACTCTAGTCTACGGTGTTCACCATTATAAATATATGTTTCCTTTTTTCCTTTTTTATATACGCCCGTTTTATAAAAAATATAAGGATGGAAAGTAGAATCTAGAATATAATGAGTAAGTGTCCCATATATAAAACCTAAGATAAAAGGTTTCTCTTTTTGAAAATTATCAAGCTCTTCAATGGCATTTATAAAAAAGGCTTGGGTATTTTTAGCATGAGCTTGGTGAGCTAATTTAGCAAGATATTTATTTTGACCATAATTATAATAAAGAAAATCAAAGCTTTGGGCAAATAAAAGGAAGTATTCGTAATTAATACTCTTTTTTAAATTATCGGGAAACTTTTGATATACGTTTTTAGCAAAATGATAATGAGTATAATACGCCGGCATATATTTCTTTCCTTTCGCTCTATTTTAACAATTTAATCACCTAAAAATTATATCACATAAACCTATTTTGTGGTATAATATCATAAAATAGGTGAGGAGCATGAATATTAAATCATTTAAAACTTTAGATGAACAAATAGAAATTTTAAAGAATAAAGGTTTAGTAATTGATGATATAGAATATGCTAGAGATATATTGCTTAGAGAAAATTACTTTTTTTTAAGTGGATATCGTCATCTATTTTTAAAAACACCACGTGATAGAATGTTTATTGACAATACTAACTTTCGAGAATTATATGCTCTATTTAATTTTGATAGACAGATTAGAAATATTATCTTTAAAAATTTGTTAATAATTGAAAATAACTTAAAAAGTATTTTTTCTTATCAATTATCTAAAAAATATGGATATCGGGAAAAGAATTATTTAAACCCCAAAAATTTTACGAATATTGCTTCCAAAGCAAGACAAGTAAATGATTTACTTAAAAAGATGAAAAGGCAGATAAGAGTAAATGGTGGTCAACATTCAGCAACAATGCATTATATTTCTAATTATGGCTATATTCCTTTGTGGATTGTAGTTAAAGTTTTGTCATTTGGTATAGTTAGTGAAATGTATACGATTTTAAAGAGTGAAGATCAAGTTGATATAGCTAAAATTTTTAATATTTCTGCTGAAAGTTTATTAGTATATTTGCCAATTTTAGCTAATTATCGAAATCTTTGTGCTCACGAGGATATTTTATATGATCATCGTACTCAAAAGTTAATCGATGATTGTAAATACCATGAGTTATTAAATATTCCTAAAATGGATGGTGAATATATATATGGAAAAAGTGATGTTTTTGCCCTTATTATTATCTTAAAGTATATGTTAAGAGAAGATGAATTTAGGCTTATGCTAAATGAACTTTCTTATGAAATAGATATTTTAGAAGGCAAACTTAAAGTTATTAAAATTGATAAAGTATTAGATATGATGGGATTCCCTAAAAATTATAAAGAAATAGTGAGGTTATGATATGAAAGAGAAAAATGAAAAATTAGTTTTAGTAGTTTGTAGTATTATTGCTTTATTTATTGGAGCGGCAGGAATGTATCTGTTATTTCAATTTTTTCCAAATACAACCACTAATATAAATAAAAGCGAAAAGGAAGTAACAGTAAATGATAAGGGAATATCTGATGCTGTTGATAAAATTTACGATTCGGTAGTAGTTGTTCAAACTTATAAAGATAAACAACAAATTTCATCAGGTACAGGCTTTGTTTATAAAAGTCAAAACAATAAAGCTTATATCTTAACAAATAACCATGTTATAAATGGTGGTAATGAGGTAAGAGTAGTATTTACAAATAATAAGCAAGTTGAAACAAAGATTGTTGGTAGTGATGAATATGCTGACATTGGCGTTTTAGAAGTTGATGATAAAAATATTATTAGTGTTGCCGAAATTGGCAAAAGTGAGGATACTAAATTAGGAGATACAGTCTTTGCCGTTGGTGCGCCATTAGACGATGCCTATTCTTGGACCGTAACAAGGGGAATATTATCAGGTAAAGATAGGATGATAGAGGTCAGTTTATCAAATAATTCTTCTAGTGATTGGATTATGAAAGTTATGCAAACAGATGCAGCCATAAATTCTGGAAATAGTGGTGGCCCTTTAGCTAATTCTAATGGAGAGGTAATTGGAATTACTTCGTTAAAACTTGTTTCTTCTGGAGTAGAAGGAATGGGATTTGCTATACCTATTGAAGATGCTCTTGTTTATGCTGATAATATAATTAATGGAACAAAAATAGTTAGACCTTATTTAGGAATATCAATGATTGATTCCTCAGATATATATTCACTATATGCAAATGGGTTTGATATTAAAAATAATGATACCAAAGGTGTTGTTGTTGCAAGTGTGCAAAATGGTTCGGCAGCCGATAAGGCAGGAATTAAAAAAGGAGATATTATTACTAAACTTGAAAATAAACAAATTAGTTCAGTAGCGGAGTTGCGCTATAATTTATATAAATATAATGTGGGTGACACAATAGGTATTACTTTCCTAAGAGACAATAAAGAAGAAAGTGTTAAAGTTAAATTAACATCTAGTGAGGACTAGTAATATAATAAAAACTTTTTTAAAATATTTGCTCAAACAACTAAAATCGTATACAATAAAAATGTAAGTGCTAATTTGAATAGCATCTACACGTTTTTGTATAGACGCCATGCTTTAAAGATTATTCTTTAAAACGGGCATTTTTTTTATATTTCCTGAGGTAGTACAGAAGTAACGTCTCGAAAGAAAAAACGAGATGTTAAGTAAATAATTACCATATTTTTTAATCCCGAAATATTGACATTTGGTTTTAGGGGGGGGGTATAATTGGAAGTAGAAAAGTAAATAGGTGATCAATGTGGGATTAAAAAAGTTTAATGCAAAAAAAGAAATAAAGAAATTAAAAAGAAGAAATAGTAAATTAAAAAAGATAGG
>CANPXJ010000036.1 GCA_947585915.1 uncultured Bacilli bacterium
ATCTATATTAAAATTTTCATTTTAATATCTTTTTCTTCTAGTGTGTCTATTTTTTCATAAAACTTTTCACACTATCTCTCCAATAACATTATAACATGCAATTAAAAAAATAGTAAAGTTAATTTATCACCATAAATCGATGTCGGAATTTGACGAACGTTTTTTCTTTACTTTATACTACTCTCTTTTTTATAATAAACTTTAAGTGCTTTTTTGGGGGCATCTACCATTTTACAACTTAGAAATTTCTTAATCCTTAGGGGTTTTGGTTTTTAAGGAGTTGATGCGTTATGAAAGATATCTTAACTTTGTTAAAATATTTAGTAATTATACTTATTTTAAGCATACTTGTTAGTATCTTAAAATAAAAAGGACGCCCGTTTTAAAGAGTAATCTTTAAAGCATGGCGTCTATAGAAAAACTGTAGATGCTATTCAAATTAGCACTTACATTTTTATTATATACAATTTTAATTGTTTTAGCAAATATTTAATTTAACTTTTTTAAAACAAACCACTTACACCCATAAGCGCATTTTTCTTTAATGTAAGTATCAACTTGTTCATAATCATTATATTTTTTATATAACTTATTATTTTTTTGACAAAAACCTTTTAATCTTAACTTTCCGTACGCCCAATCTCCAACGATATAATCATATCCCTCAAAAAAATCAGTATATTTGTTAGTCACTTCTTCTTTGTCAAAACCATCCTTTTCATTCTTGATTACTTCATATTTATTATTTTCTAATATTATTTGTTCCATTTTTCTACCTCTTTATAAAGTTAATTGCTATTAATGCTCCTGCCATTATTTCTGTTGCAATAAAACTAAGATATAATAATAAATCAACAAAACCATTTCCACTAGTTAGACTTTGTTTTTCTTCAATTTGAGCATTATAATCATCAACTTCTCTTTTTTTTCTATTATAAAGATTTTCATCTATATTTTTTAAATCTTCTAAAGATTTACCTTTTAAAGAATAAGTGTTATTATTTTTTTCTTCTAAAGCTAAATTTTTATTCATTTTATATAAAGCTTTATCCCAATATTTATTTAAAGCATTTATATGTAAGCCTTCAAAGAATACTGATTCAAAATATTTTACTTCTTCTGGGGAAATTGGTTCTTGCTTATATTTATAGACAATCATATCAATTACAATTTTATAAACAGTTAAAAAAGCATTCATATCATTATCATTTTGATATTTTTTTAAAGAATTATTTAATTTATCTAACTCTTTTTGAGGAAGACCATATATTTTTAGATTACTAATCATTTGTTCATAATTTTTTTCTAAATAAGGTTTAACTATTTGTAACTCGCCATAAATACGCACTAAAAGACCAATAACTTTAACATCAAAGTCTTGATTTTTCTTATTTAAAGTATATTTATAAATAGCATTTAATATTGCATCTTCATGCATAATATCTCCCTCTTTACAAGTCCATTTTAGCAAATAATTTGCTCTAAGTCTATAAGTTGTGTTACAATAGAAAACAAAAAAGGATGATGTAAAAGTGAATTTTTTAAATAACATAGAAAATAATAATCTAAAGAACAAACTAAATATTTCAAGAGAACTAAGAACTATACCAAATAATGAGCAACTAGCTTCCAACCCAAATTATACTTCTCTAGCAACAGTTTATGATTTATATACAACAACTTTAACTACTTATGAAGATTTTGAAAATGAAATTTATAATGAAATTAATAAAATAATTGCTCCCGATGAAATCAGTTTTACTTATTTTGATTTTTATACTGAAGAACTAATAATGGCTATTTATTATAAACCTTACAATCTTTATTCTAGTAGCGTTGAGTTTAAAGTTGGCAAAAAAATTCCCAAGAAACATAGCAAACTATGTCTTACGGAAACTAATTCTACTTTAGCTCAAAATTATTTTAATAAATTATATTCAATTATTTCTCAATATTTTTATACTACATTACAATTTAAAATTTTTAATTCTTCGGAAACCCAAATGGATTCTAGCAATCTTCCTTTTAAAGTTATTATTAATGATAATGCTATAGCTATTCAAAGTACTAATAATCAAGATTTAAAATTTAAATTTCCTTATAGGGAAAATAATAAAAGTAAAATATTAAAAAATATTTTTGTAAACATTGCTGATTGTCCTACTTGGTGTCAAAAAAAATTATTAGAAATTAGAAAAAATGAGTTAAAAACTCAAATTAGTCCAACTTTAAAACTAAAGAACACTATAAAATAATCTATTTTATTGGCACATTTATTAAAGAACTATTATTTTCCAGTAGACCATTGTAAATACTTGGTACTACTCCTTCTACAATTTGGGAAGAAAGCAAAATTTCACAATTATTATTAATTTTTTTACTTATATAAGGAATTAAGACTTCTTCACTTAAAGAAACATTAATATAAACTTCAATTAAAGCGGAATTAATTCCATAATCTTTAACTTTTGTTTTAAGTCCTGTAACTAAATTCCCAATAAAAGTAATCTTAATAGGAATTTTAGGACCCAAGTTAGCAAAATAAGGATTATCACTAGCCACTCCAACTGGCAAAAATAAAATATAACCATCCTTTTTAGGATGTTTTATTATTTCATCATTAGTAAATGTTATTTTATTTAATGATTTTTTAATATTTTTAGTTAAACTCATCGATACTTGATAAGCTTTTTCTAAATCAAAATCAACAGCAATAATTTCATCTTCCTTATTCTTAGTTAATTTCAAAATATTATTAATATCATGTTCTTTTATTAAATTTTTATTAAAAGAATCCATTATAATATCATTACTTAATTTATTAATTTTTTCTTCTACTATTCCCATCATTTTCGGTCTTATCTGCTTATTAAATTTGCTTATCATTAAAAAAGCTAAAAGAAAAACAAATACTATAATAAGTATTAAAATATTATGAAATTTTATTTTTATTTTTCTTTTTAATTTCATAATAAAATATATGCAAAAAAAAAGAAGAAATTAAAATAATCCCCAATCAAAATACACATTTAGGAAAAATATAATTCCCGCAATAAAAGCGATAATAATTATAATAGTTAAAATTGTTACTAATACTTTATTAGATTTTACCTCATCTTCTAAATCTTTAAAATCTTCAAAATCACTTTTCGATAAATTTAAAGATTTAGTATAAAAAGAGTTGTCTATCTGATTTTCTTCTTCTTTTGTTTCTTTTATTTTATTTTTATCAGTATTAATCTTTTTTTGAACATCTTCTTTTAAACCTTCGATAACTTGAGTATTTTCACTACCCTTTAAATCCTTGAATAAGTCAAGTGGGTCAGCATCTCCTTCTTCTTTTTTGCTACTCGCCTCATTTAAGGTAATAGTATTTATTAAAGTCATTAATTTTTCTTCTTCCTCAGTTGGTTTAGTTTCCTCTTCGGTTTCTTTTTTAGATAAATCTAGACTTTTTAAAATATCATATTGTGTATCTCTAATTTTCTTAAGTCTTTCTTTTTCATAATCAACTGTTTTATTTTCTCGAGCTTTTTCTAAGATAGCATTAATATCATATTCTTTCGTTTCATCTAATTTAACATCTTCAGCTTCTTCTTCAAATTCTAAATCTAAACTTCTTTTTGGAGCTTTTGGTTCTTTATATTTTTCATCTAACATATCTTTTAAAATGCCTAAATCAATACTAGTTCCATTATCACTTAATACTGTGGCATTAGAAGATACATTAAAGTCTTCTATACTTTGTTTACTAACTTGTTTATATAATTCAGCATTTTTTTGACTGCGTTTTCCTACTGTTTTTGTTGAGTTATAATATTTATCCATTCTACTATTCATAGATACCACTCCATTATAATGATATCATAACTATATTTTTTTTTAAACTAAAGATTGCATTTTGTGTAAAGTTTATTATATAATTTGTCTAGAAGTATATTAAGCTAAAGGAGGAACATATGGATATTTTGGATGTAGAAAAAAGTAAGTGTATTGGTTGCGGCGCTTGTGTGAGTATTGATGATGAGCATTTTGATTTTGATGATGATGGTTTATCAGAAGTTATTTCAAATGATAATTTAAAAAGTGAAAGACTAAAAGATGCCATTGAATCTTGTCCTACTAATGCCATTAGATTAGCTAAAGGAGACGAAGAATTTGATCCTGAAAATAACGAGGCAGCCGATTATAATAACGGGGCAACTGTTATGGCATCTTCTAATTTAGAGTCTTAAAAAACCACGATTAAGTGGCTTTTTTATTGGTATTTAGAAATTCTTTGATTTCTTCTTTTGATAATTTTCTATACTCTCCAGATTTTAATTTACCTAAAGATAAGAACCCATAACTTAAACGCTTTAACTTAACTACATCATAACCAAGTTTTAAAAATATTCTTTTAATAATATGATTTCTTCCTTCAAAAATACTTATTTCCACTAAAGAAGTGTTTTTTTCTATATCTTTACTTTTAATTTTTAATCTATTAATTTTAACCTCTCGATTATCTATTTCTATTCCTTTTTTTAATTTATAAAAATCATCTAATGTAAATATTTTATTTAATTTAGCTAAATAAGTTTTTTCTATTTTAAAAGAAGGATGCATTAATTTATTAGCAAAAGCACCATCATTAGTTAAAAGAATAATACCAGTTGTATCATAATCTAAACGACCAATTGGATAAATTCGGGCGTTGGTAGCAATTAAATCAACAACCGTCTTTCTTCCTCTTTCATCACTAACTGAGCTTATTACTCCTCGAGGTTTATTTAAAACATAGTATTCTTTATCTTCTTTTTGTAAATACTCATTATCAATTCTAATTTCCGCGTTATTATCAACTTTAACACCAAGTTCAGTGACTTGTTTACCATTTACATAAACTTTTCTAGCTAATATTAATTCTTCGGCTTTTCTTCTAGAGGTATAACCTCTACTAGCAATAACTTTTTGTAATCTTTCCATAGCACATTAATCTCTCCACCAATATATTTTTTTTAATACCAAACATTTTCAATATCGACATTAGTACTCTCTGGCATTGGGTTTGGTAACTCCAATTTAATAATTAAAGGTACTTTAAAAGCTGTTCCAAAAGCCATAGCTGTACCCGGTCTTAAAGTTTTAATTCGCTCTAACGTGTCTTGGGAAACATTTGAAGAAATACTAGCAATAATTTCAATATCAGCTGGATGAAACATTCTAAAAACAATGAAATTAGAGCATTGTGATAAAGAAGTTGTCGAAAGTTCACATGGTCTTTGCGTTATCAACCCCATAATAACTCCATATTTTCTTCCTTCTTTAGCAATTCGATCAAAAATATTGTAACCTAATAAATTAATATCATTATCGTTTTGAACATAACGGTGTGCTTCTTCTATGATAATATGAATTGGAAAAGATGCTCTTACCTTTAAACTTGTCGTAAAATTGAAAAATAAACGCGCAAAAATTTTAGTTAATACTTTAGCAAACCTTTCATCGATAAAACTAAAGTTTAAATTAATTAATTGAGCGGGCATTCCATCATTAGCCGTAAATAATCTTTTTATATACTCTTCTTTCCCAATTTTTTGGTCAAATTCAAAGAAAGCTTTTGAATCGCTATTTATAATCGCATGTAACCTTACTTTTAACTGATTAGCCTTTTCAAATATAGCTTCGCTACTTAAGATACCCTCGCCAATTAAAGCAAATTCTAAAGCATAATATAAATCATCTAACGTATAGGTAAAATCGACAGCTGTATCAATTTTTTCTAAATCAACTTTCGAAAAAGTCTGTAAAAAATCTATTACTAATCCAACGCTATTCATTTTTCCTTGCGCATCTATATTTAAACATTGTCTAATTGTTCGATTATAGCCGGGTTGAGATATAATAGTATCTAGATTTAAAGTATCAGTATTGTATTTTGCTAAAACCGCTACTATTTGATCTCTTATTTGGGTTGGTGTTTTACCACTAGCTAAAATATCTTGTAAACTCTTAGCAATAATATCATTTTTATATTCCATTGTTTTTTCATCTTCAGATGTAAAAATATAAACCAATTTTAAGGCTTGTTCAATGATTGGAAGTTGAGCAGAATCAGTACAATTTAAAAGCAAGGCTAAATCATCAACATCTAAAAAATAAGCAGGAATTCTAATAATATCACTATCGCCAAAATTTACCTTAGTTGTATAATTTTTAAAACGTAAATTTGGCAGACTATTCATATTAGCAAAGGCTTTATTATATTCACCATACGCATCAAATAAAACAATATGGGCATTAGTAGGCATTGCCTCATCATTATGATAAAAAATATTTTGTAAAATACTTGCTACTCCACATGATTTACCGGCTCCAGTATTACCTACTATGGAAAAATGTGAAGCTAAAAGTTCGTTAACTTTAGCACTTACATAATATCCATCATAAGTAGTTGACTTTCCAATTAATAAATTGGCTTTATTACCAATATCTTGAGAACCTAAAAACATTTCTAATTCGCTTTTATAAATTAAACGAGCTGGCGTTTTAAAACTAGGTTTTTTGATTACACCTGGTGTAAATTCATTATTTTTTATTTCTCCCAATAATAACACTTTAATAGTTTCTGTATTTATGGCTATTATTTCTCCGACAATTAAACGGTCATTTTCACTAAACACAATATGAAAATTTAATAAATTAGTTTCTGCTTCTTTTTTTAAATTTTCAAGAACTACTACATTATCTTGTATATCAATAATATTTCCAAACATAAACTCACCCACTTATTATATAATTTATTTTAGCATATTTTTTCTCAAGAAAAAAGAAGCTTTAAAGCTTTTTAAATCTTATGTAATTTCTTCTTTCGAGTTACAACTTCATAAACAATGATAGCTCCTAAACTACAAGATCCAATAATTATAAAAGGAATATTAGAACCAGTATCAGGATTTTTTACATCTCCACTAGTATCTTCTTGATCAAGAGTTCCATTACTAGTATCAACCTCATTAGTTGATGTTGATAAATTTATATTTTTAGTTTGGTCAGCAACATTTTTAATATCACCAAATTTAGTCGTCTTTAGAGTTACAGTTCCATTTGTAGTAGCATCGCTTTTAAGCTTTATGTTAAAACTTGCTATTTCAAAACTATCCGAAGCACTTTTACTAGTCTTTAAACTAAAGATTCCTTTATCAGAAGTACCAGTCCATCCTTCTGAAGCTGCACCACTGACAAACTCTAAATTATCAGATAAAGTAACGGTTCCCGAAAAGTCAGTTACAGAACCATCAGATACATCACCAGCAATAGTACAGTTTATGGCATCCCCTGGAAAAGCAGATGTTGGAGAACAATTTAAATTAACGGTTCCCTCAATTGCAAATACAGTAACGGGAACTAATAATAAAATTAAACTAAATAATAATTTTTTCATTTACTTCAACCTCTATTCTCTTTATTAGTATACCACAGAATAGCAAATTTATTAGGAAAAGTTTAAATTCAATATAAATTTAGTGTAAAGTGTGATATTATATTAAAGAGAGTAAATAAGGTGGTGATAACATTAAAAAGATCTTAATTAATGTAATTGGTAACTACTTATATTTTGATTATAAAGAAGATAATGTTGTTTCTGACCTTATAAATACTAATATTATTTCTGAACAAGAACTATTATTTAGTGAAAGCTATATTAAAGATAATAAAAGTGTTGTAACTTCTTTTATAGATGAATTAACAACTGATAAAAAAATTAATAAAATTAGAATTAAAGACCAAAACATAGGTCTAGTTATTTTGGATTTATTTACAAAAAACAAACAAATTAAAGAAATATTTATTGAAGATAGTAAACCTATCACTTTTGACTTATATCTTAAAATTATTGCTTGTAAAAGTATTAAAAAAGTTAATTGTTATTCTATTCCTAAATTTATTTTAGAACAATTTGATAAAAATAAAGTAATTGTAACTTCAAGAGATGAAGTATTTTTTACTTCCCAATTTATGGAAGATAATAGATTATATAATTATTCAGCTATATATTATAAAAGTAAAATTATTATTGAAAACAAATTAAGTGAAAGTGATTTAAATGATTTTAAAACTTTTTGTCAAATTAATAAATATTTAAAAGAAGTTCATTTAAGTTTTTTTGATAAAGATACTATCAATAAAATAGTAGCTACTCTTTATAAAAATAGTCATAAAAACATTAAAATTATGATTCATGAAAATATTACCGATCTTAATTTAATTGAATATTTAAAGAAAATTAATAAAACATATGGCAAAAAATATAAAGTTGAATTAAAACTAATTTATAGTAGTGAATATATTAGTAATAATTTATTTAGTCAATTAATTGTAAATAATATTAAGATGTGTTGTTTTATTATTTTAAGTATCTTTGTTGTTTTCTTTGGGGTAGTAATCTTTAATAATTTTAAAGATCGCTCTTCCGTTGCTAAAATCGAAGAAAAGGTAGATAAGATTGTTAAAGAAACAAAAGATAATATTTCTAACGTTAATAAAATTCCTGATGAAGAAAATCAAACTAGGAAAATTAATGAACTATTTAATAGTTTGTTAGATATTAACTCTGAAACAGTTGGTTGGTTGACTGTTAATAATACTAATATTGATTACCCTGTTGTCCAAGCCACTAATAATGAATATTATTTAAACAACGATTTTGAACATAATAAAAATTATAATGGTTGGATTTTTGCTGATTATCGAAATAATATGGAAGATTTAGATCAAAATACGATTATTTATGGTCATAATAAATATCTTAATGGTACTATGTTTGGTTCTTTAAATAGCATTTTAACTGATGAATGGTTAAATGATTCTAAAAATTTAACTATTCGTTTTGATAATTTATATTCTTCAATGCAATGGCAAATATTTTCAGTTTATAAAATCAATAAAACCAATGACTACTTAACTAATTCATTTAGTAGTAAAACTTCATATAAAAAGTTTTTAAATATTATTAAAAAAAGAAGTATGAAAGAATTTGATGTAGATGTTACCCCTGATGATAAAATATTAACTTTATCAACTTGTGCCGATAAAAATAAAAGAATTGTTATTCATGCTAAATTATTAGATTAAAAAAGGAGCTAACTCCTTTTTTCTATTTTCTCTCCCTTTATAATGTAAGGTTTTTCTAGCGTTCCATTACCTTCTTCAATAATTGCTTTATCAGTTAAATTAATAGTAAATAAAATATTTGAGGAACTAGAAGCATTTGATGTTCTTAAAAATTTAGATATTTTATATACACTATATGAATCAGCATCTGATGGTGTCATAGTCCATAAATTTTTAAAACCACTAGCAATATAATTATAATTAGAACAGCTACTATCTAAAGTTGTTTCACAATTTTCATCTAAACTAATATCTAAATATTCATTAGCTTGCAATAATCCTAGATAATCATTTTCTAATGTTTCTGAACATTCTTCTTCACCACTAAAGTCTGCACTATCTTCAGCTCTTGGTCCTATACATAATGTTTGTCTAGTCATTAAAGCTTTATTTTCTTTCGTAAAAACATTTTCATCATTATAGATTACATTTAATCTTTCACGAATACGACTAAGAGAATAATTATTAATTCCAACATTGGATTTTTTCTCAACATTATAGCGGTCGTCCCATTTGTAGTTTATATAATTTTTTAAGGTTTCAGCTAATAAGAGTTTAATTGTACCATCTTCATTAACTTTTAAAATACGCCAGTTTTTTCCGGCAAAAGTTAAATAATTATTAACAAATTCTCCTTTAAAAATATATTCATCATTATCGGTTGAATAAAGTCCATTACCTGAATCAACAATTTTATTATTTTTGATTATTTCATCGATTAGTAATTTAGTTTCGTATTTTTTTCCACATTCTAAATAAGGAATAAAAGCAGTATTTTTATTATTATTAACAACTGTTACATAGCCTGAACATTTAGTTTCTTCTCCTACATATTTTTCTATATCTTTTAAATATTCTAAAGCTACTAAATCATCCAGTTTAATTACATCTTCATCATTATCTCCTGGCATTTTATTTTTATGTTCTTTATAATATTTTTCAGAGGCACGCACCATAGAATTTTCTAATCTTTCAAATTTATCGGCTCCTTTAGTTCCCCTTACAACTCTAAGCACTAGGACCACTACAAACATAGCCAAAAGGGCAAGTATTATTCCTACTAATATTTTAATAAGCATTTTACTCATATCAGACATGTTGTTATATATCGATTTCAAACTTTCCATTTACAATAACCTCTTCCTTAAACACTATTTTATCATTATTACCAAAAAATATCTACTACAATTAATTTTCACATTTGACCATAAATAACAGGTATAATATGAGCTTAACATTTAAAAAAAAATATCATTAAAGATATTTATTTTCCACTTACAACTAAAGCCATATTTCTTTTAAATAAATCCCAAATACTTGCTTTTTTTATTTTCCCTTCAATTGTTAAGCTTTCTTCTTTGATAACTTTATTTTTGTACTTAACTTGAATAGTACCTACTTTATCTCCTTCTTTTACAGGGGCAGTAATGTTATTAACTTTAGTTTTTATGGTATATTTTTTAGCATTATCATTTATTTTTAAAAGTTCAGTAACTGAGTTTAATGGCTTAATGTTAGCTTGCTCTTCTTTACCTTTATTTATTTTTATTTTTCCTAAAATTTTATCTTTAGAAGCAATTGTATTAAGTTTATAACTATTAAAACCATAATTTAGTAAAGCCACTGTATCAGTACTACGATTAGCAGAGGTATCTTCACCCATTACGACACTAATAAGACGCATGTTGTTTTTCATCGCTGTTGCTGTTAAACAATACCCAGCTGTTTGGGTAAATCCGGTTTTAAGTCCATCCACACCATCGTAAAATTTTACCAATTTATTTGTATTTACCATCCATAATTCTGTTCCATCGCTTTTCGTTAAATATTCTTCATAAACACTTGTATAATTTAAAATCATTTCATGTTTAACTAGCTCTCTTGCCATTATAGCCATATCTTTAGCCGAAGAGTGGTGACCCTCCGCATCTAGGCCATGTGGATTTTTAAATTCCGTATTTTTAAGGCCTAATTCTTTAGCTTTTTTATTCATCATATTAACAAAGTTAGCCTCGGTTCCTCCTAGTTTCTCAGCCATAGCCACCACAGCATCATTACCGGAGGCAATAGCAATTCCTTTTAACAAATCTTCAACTTTAGCTGTTTGATTAGCTTGTAAAAAAAGTTGACTTCCTCCCATGGATGCAGCATTTTCACTAATATTAATTTGGTCTTTTAAAGTTATTTGCCCCTTTTCGATAGCTTCCATAATTAAAAGCATACTCATAATTTTGGTCATACTAGCTGGAGCTAATTCTTCAGTAGCATTTTTTTGATATAAGATTTTACCTGTAGATGCTTCTATTAAAATAGCACTTTTCGCATTAGGAGCTAAATCAGCAGAATTTTGATTTTCATTATCGCTAGTTTTTTCTTCGGCTTTTACTATTGGAACTAACAACATTGATAAAGTAATTAAACCCACTATTATTTTCTTCACCTAACCCACCTCTAATAAATAATACGCAAGTTTCTTATACTTATGCCAAAGAAAAAGACTTATATCTCATCTAAGTCTACTTTTTCTTCTCTAATTAAATCAGCAAATTCTTCTTTAAATCTCGCAATTTCTTTTCTTTTAGCATCTTCATATATATTTCTAGCATTACATATAGCTTTATAAACATGTTTTATTTTTACCACTTTTTCATTATCAAACACCGCATACGAATAAGCATTAGCTAGAATTGTTAAACATATATCTGGGTAACGAGAAGCCACTTCATACACTCTTTTATATTCATCAGTCATTTCAACAATAAAACGCATTATTTTTTCTTTAATAAAATCTGTATATTCCATCTTAGCCCCAATTTGTTTTTCAATCTTTGGATAAGTACCCATTAAAATTTTAACAGTTGTATCTTTATCGGCTTCAGCTACATCAATTTTTTGAAAACGTCTTAAAAAGGCTCTATCACGAATAATATATTGTTCATATTCTTCAGTTGTCGTCGCCCCAATCATTTTAATAGTTCCTCGGTCTAAACCTGGTTTTAACATATTGGCAAAATCTAAATTATTAGTCTTACTCTTATTGGTAAGCAAGTGAGTTTCATCAATAAATAGAATGGTATTCTTCTTTGTTTTTAATTCTTCAATTAATAACTCTAATCTATTTTCCGTAGCCCCATTACTAACACTTTCACCAAGTAAAGAAGTAATATTTATTTTAATTAATTTCCAGTTTTTTAAAGCATCTGGTACCATACCATTTTGAATTCGATAAGCTATTCCTTCCACAATTGCCGTTTTACCAATACCAGCTTTACCAACTAGTAAAGCACTTTTTTCTGGGGTAAGTAAAGTAAGAATTGTTTGTTTTATTTCCTCATCTCTTGCTATGGCTGGATCTGTTATATATTCTCTAGCAGTTAAATCTTCTCCATATTTTTCAATCATGCTAAATAGCGAATTATTTTGATTATCATTTATATCTAATGTTTCAATATTATCATCCATTATACCTCACCTTTCTTATTATATAATAAAAATATCTTATTTTTAAACTTTTTGTTTTAGCTTGTCATATTGTTTATATAAATATTGGACACCATTTTCTAAACGAAAATAATGAACTATATAAAATAAAACAAATATTAAAAGAATTAAACCAATAATGAAAAAACCAATAAAAATAGTACCAAGTCCCATGAATATCGCCATAAAAGTACAATAAAATAAAGTTACTAGTAAATGTATTAAGCGTTCATGTTGAAAAAATTGGATTTTAGTTAAGTGTTCATCAATAATTTTTTGATTTATTTTTTTATTTTTAATTGCTTCATCAATTTCTTTAATATAATCATATAAATATTTTTTCATAATTGCCTCTTTACTTTCTAAGTTTAGTATAACACATTTTCCTTAAATTGACTTTTTAATTCCTTTACTTTATTTAAAAATATGATATATTATTAATAGCCATTTAAATATAAATGCCGACTTAGCTCAGTTGGTAGAGCAACGCCCTCGTAACGCGTAGGTCGAAGGTTCAAGTCCTTTAGTCGGCACCATAAAAAAATTAATCCCTACTTAAGGGATTTTTTCATTTTTAGTATAGAAAGATTTTTATGTAATATTATTGATAAACAATAATTAAAATACACCTTCAAAATTTATCAATCAAACATATCTAATATAAATTTTGTATTATTTTCTATATTTCTATTTTCTTGTTCTTGTAGTTCAGCTTTTTGATTATCTGATAAGGGTACATTGCCTTTAAGATGATTATGATATAAACTTTTTGTTTGAATTGATTCCGTTGGATATATTTCTCCTTCAGACCAACCTTCTTTATATAAATAATCTTTAGACATTTTAAAAGATAAATAAGTTGATAAATTATTAGCTTGAGTAACTTTCTCTTTTAATACACTAATGTTATATATAGTAGGAGTTATCAAACGAATAATATCTTCTTTTAAAATATTTCCTTTTTCATCTAATTTTATATCAAGATCTGATAACAAATTTTGAATAGACTCACAATCTCTATTTCCTATTTTTTCAATAATATTTAATAGTAATAGCGCCTTTTTTCTTACAATACTTGAATATACTCTAAAATATTTTAACGTATAAGGTTCAAAATAATATTTGCTTGCATTTAAACTATCAACAAATTCTTGAGTTGAATCTAAAATATCTACATAATTCATTTCAATAAGGTTTCTATTTCTTCTTGGTTTTGGACTTTCAATTCTTTTCTTTAGTTCAGGTTCTTCCTCGGCAAATTTCTTGCCTAAATACTCTACTATTTGTTCTTCAGAAACCATAATTTGGGCATTAGTAACCTTTTTTTTTATCTCATCTATTTTGCTTTCTAATATATTTTCTAAAATTGTAATAAGATATTTAGAATCATAATATTGATTATTAGTATTTTTAAAATATGAATCAAAATTTAAGTATGGCATATAATCTTCCTCCATTTCAATCTTATTGTATCATATTTTTCTTTTATTTGAACATTTTAAAACTCGAACTACAAAAATGTCGAGTTTATTATTAACACCTTTTTAATAATCATAATTTTTCATAATGAGTCCACATTCTTAAAATATGAATTTCTTTTTTATTTTCATCAACCTCATATACAATTCTATGCTGTCTATTTATTCTTCTAGAGTATAAACCAAATAACTCTCCTGTTAATTTCTCATAAGAAGGTGGATAACAAAATGGGTCTTCAAGCATTAAATTTAAAATATTTTTACAATTCTTATCTAAATTAGCATTTTTAAGTTTAATTTTATCTTTTAGAGCTTGTTTAGAAAATTTAATTGTATAAACATCACCATTCTTCATCTTTTTGATATTCCTTAGCTTTATCCCAATTTTCATTATTTCTTATATTATTTATATTTTCAACATATTTAGGTATACTTGATAAAAATAAAGTTTCTTCAATACTTTTCCATTCATCTTCAGATATCAAAACAGCATTTTTTCCCTTATTATTAACAATTGTAATAGGATTAAATCCAATATTTACATCGGATACTAGCTTAAATAAATTAGCTCTTGCATTAGTTATATTTATCGCACTCATAGCTTTTCACCTCAATTTAATTGTAACGTACTTTTTTATGTACGTCAACCATATATTATTATATGCCAAAATTATAATTTTATAATGTTTGTTTATTAACAATTCTTTTGCTGTCATGCCATAATGCTATATTTAAAACGTGAGCTTCTTCAACATGTTTTTGTTTTTCAGTTTATTTAGGAATAATATTTTTCTTAATTGAATCGGAATGAATATGTTAATTAGATTTAGCAAGCATTCTAGTAGCCATCCATTCAATTTTTTCTTGATATGCTTTATTCTTTTTTAATCTTTCGAATTCTTGGATAACATACAATTTAAATTCTAGAGATAACTAACTTACAAATTCTAAAGCTATATCACTACAAGCATATGTTCCACCATTGTTACCTGATTTAAATATTATTCCAATTGCATTAGTTTTTTTAATCCATTCTTGCAGTGACATTTTAAATTTATTGCTACCGGCTTCATTTTTAAACGTGTCGAATTCGACATCTTTGAAATTTTCGCTATTTAATTTTTCCAATAATCCTAAATAAGCAATAATACATATTGGTTCGTCAATATACAAGCGTGTTTTCTAAATTGGCAAAAATTCAATTTAAAAGCATTGTGCTAAGAACAAATGTTTGATATATTTTTTTATAGGGGACTTAATTGTTGAGTGCTTGCCAACTTTCTTTTAGAAAGGAGGCTTGATATTATGAAGAAAAAAGATTTATTAATCTCATTTCTAATACTAATTATCATTTTATTAATAGTTTCTATAATGATTCTATGTATAAAAAAATAGTACTCAATCTAGCATAGATTAAGTGCTTAACCAAATTTAGGTAAGTACTCAACTCGCGAAGTTAAGTCTCCCTTTTTTTATTTTATGCAAGTTTCCTTGACAAATACATCATAACATAAAAAAGAACTTTTTGCAATTTCTCTATCTTTACTCAAGTATTTGTTATTTTTTGTACATTTTTTTACTTGGCTGTGAATAGTAACTACTTTTAAGTAATTATAAAATAATTATGAAATGAAAAATAATAAAATGGTGAATTTCAAAAGTAAATTGTAATTTGCTAAGAAATAAGAAAGTGCAGATTTAAATTGATAAAATATGCACTT
>CANPXJ010000037.1 GCA_947585915.1 uncultured Bacilli bacterium
ATCTGACATCAATAAGTTTATCATTTAATTAAAATATTAACAAGTTCCATCAGTAAAATTGTTCATAAGAGATAAAACTTTCCCAAACTACATAATAAATGTAAACTATATAATGTGGATAGTAAATTAGTAATAAGTGATGCTTTAGAAATCCACATAATAAATTTGCAGAGTAAGGAAATAAATGATAAACTAAGATGGATGAAGGTATTTAAGGAGGGAGAAAAGTGGGATATGGGAAAATATAGTGATGAAGAACTAAAATCGGCCGTAAAGGAACTTAAAAGATTAAGTGGAGATGTCGAAGTAATGGCTGCCTATGATAAAGAAATGAAAGAGAAGTTAGATAAAGCTTTAATAAAGCAAGCTGGCATTGAAGAAGGCATTGAAAAAAATAAAATAGAAGCCGCTATAAATTTTTATAAAAATAAAGTAGATAAAGACACAATATGCAAATCACTCAACATATCTTTAGAAAAATTAAATGAAATATTAAAAGAAAATTAAAAATTATCTATGGGAAATGTTGCTTTAGAAAAGTAACATTTTTTTCATTTACATAAAAAATAATTTATTGTAAAATAATAATAGATAATAAAGGAGCAATTATTATGCTTAAGAAAAGTAAAAATTTAAAAAAGGATTTAAAACAAGTACAAAAAAAGAGCTTTAATAATCCTAAAACTAGATTTTCAGTTATATTTGGTGTAACCCTTTTTACAGTCGTTTTATGTGCTTCTTATGCGTTATATAGTTATACAGGAAGTAGTTTAGCATTTAATAGTAAAGTAAGTAAAAAAATACAAGTTACAATAAAAGCAGAAAATGGAAAAATAGGAAATGATACAAGTAAAAAAGTAGAAACAGATTATGAGCAAACAATAACAGAAGAGGTAATTCCCGATGAAGGATATGGTTATGGAAGTGTAAGTTGTGATAATGAGATAACAGCAAGTTATGATAAAGAAACAAATAAATTAACAGTAAAAAAACCAACCAAAGATACAGAATGTCGAGTAAAATTTGAACAATTACAAAAATTAAAAGACGCAATACTAGCGCATAATATACTAAAAGAAGAGACACCAGACTTTTCCAAAGGAGAGCCATCAGAGGATGGTAGTGTTACAACTGGAAGTGGAATATATAAAGCAGAAGATGATCAAGGAGAAAGTTACTATTTTAGAGGGGATAAAACTCAACTAAAAAACAATGTAAAATTTGCTAACCAAAATTGGAAAATAGTTAGAATAAATGGGGATGGAACAATAAGATTGATACTTGCAAATACTGATTTTAGTAGTATCAAAAGCATTGGACCATATAAATTCAATAATTATACATCTAATTCATCAACACCCCAACATAACATGGTAGGATTCACATATAATAATACTAATTCATGCACAAAAGATAAGCCATGTGAAGTAACATATAACAATGGAACATTTAATAATAATAACTTTGGAGGACAAAATAGTACAATAAAAACAGAGTTAGAAACATGGTATAAAGATAATTTAAAAGGAGTAGATAGTAAAATAGCATCAGGATATTTTTGCAATGATACATCAAGCCCAAGATATGAATACAAACCTAATGATACATCAACAGTATATTACGGAGCGTATGATAGAATAAGAAATAGTACACCGCCACAACCAAGTTTAAAGTGTCCTGACCCAGTAGATAATAAAGGTACAAAAAGATCATATGGAGGGATATATAAAACGAAGATAGGACTAATAACAGCAGATGAAATGAATATAGCAGGATTATCATATAATAGTCCATATGCCACAGTAGATAATTATCTATATAATAGTAGTTTTTGGTGGAGCCTTTCGCCTAGCTATTCTGATAATTATGCTTATGTCTTTGGAGGCTACCGTGGTTACGACTACAGCTACAATACTGACTATGCAAACGCCGTCGTGCCAGTTATCAATCTGTCCACTGATACACTGATCACCAATGGAGATGGAAGTGAACAAAGTCCTTTCCGAGTAGAGTAAGTGATTTTCAAATATTTTATTAATTACTTGGCAAAATATTAATTGTTAAATTTATAATTGCAAGAAATTCTTGCAATTTTTAAAAAGGTGGTAAAAATGAAAAATGTTGTTATATTTGGGGGAGGTAGTGGCCTTTCGCAATTACTTAAAGGTTTAAAGTTATTTCCTATTAATGTTACAGCTGTTGTAAGTGTGGCTGATAATGGGCGTAGTACAGGAGCATTGCGCAAAGAATTTGATATACCCGCAGTAGGTGATATTTCAAAAGTACTACTTGCTATGGCTAATACTGATAGTGATAATACGGAATTACTTAATTATCGTTTTGCTAAAAATTCTAAATTATCAGAACATTCTATTAAAAATTTATTATTAACAGCTTTATTAGATATAAAAGGGGATTTTGCCCATGCTATTCCAATTATGTGTAAGTTATTTAATATTCAAGGAACAGTTTTACCTTTAACTGAAGAACCTGTTGATTTAATAGCTAAAACGGAATTTGGAGAGTATATTATTGGGGAATCAGAAATAACTCATGCTAAATGTAATATAGATGAAATATTTTATGATAAAAAATTTGAAATAAATCCAGAAATATTTAAAGCTATTAATAAAGCAGATTTAATTATATTTTCTTGTGGAAGTGTATATACAAGTATAATGCCTCATATTGTTTTAAAAGAAATAACTGATGCCATAAATGAATCAAATGCTAAAACTTTATATGTTTGTAACCTAGTTACTCAACCGGGTGAAACTGATAATTATAAAGTAAGTGACCATATTAAAGTTTTTCAAAAATATTTAGGACCTGAGGGATTAGATGCTATTATAGCTAATAGCGCTAAAATGTCTAATTATTTAGTTAAAAAATATGCAACTATGGAACAAAAAGATCCTGTAATACTAGATAAAAAAGAAGTATTAAAAACTAATGTTAAATTAATAGAAGATAAAATATATAAAATAGAAGATAATGTTTTAAGACATGATAGTTTAAAAACTGCTTATCTTATATTTTCATATTTAATGGATGAGTTAGTATGAGTTTTACCACAAGAGTTAAAGAAGAAATATCTAAATTACCAATAGATATAATAACATCTCATAGTGAATTATCTTCTTTTATAAGATATGATGGAAAATTAAGCAAAGATAGTATTACTTTAGTTATTGAAAATGCTTCGGTAGCTAGAAGAATATATAAAATAATTAAAATGCTTTATAAAGTAAATATTAATATAATAGTACGAGTTCAAAGAAGATTTAGAGTTAAACAAATATATATATTAGAAATAAAAGATAAAATTAATTTTATATTAGAAGATTTAAGTATTTTAAAAAATAATAAAAAAATAGATCCCCAAGAATATTTATTAGGAGAAAAAGAAGATAAAATATCTTTTATAAAAGGATTATTTTTAGCTTGTGGTAGTATAAGTGATCCTAAAACTAGTGGATATCATATGGAGTTTGTTGTTCCTTTTAAAAAAGATGCATCTTATTTTTCTAAAGTTCTAAAAGATATAGGAATTAGTTCAAAAACATTAAAAAGAAATAATAAATATATGATTTATTTAAAAAGTGCCGAGGCGATTAGTGATTTATTAAAGATGTTTAATGCTATTAATTCGATGTTTTATTTTGAAGATATAAGAATATATCGCGATCATAAAAATATGGTAAATCGTCTTAATAATTGTGAAATTGCTAATCAAGAAAAAATAATTAAAACTGGTTTAACTCAACTTGAAAATATTAAATATTTACAAGAAAACGATTTAATTACTTTACTTGATGAACGAACTAAAGATGTTATTATGTATAGAGAAAAATATCCGGATGTTTCTTTAAATGAACTAGCCCAAATTGTTTCCATGGAAACTGGAAAACCAATAGGGAAATCGGGAATTAATCATTGTTTTATTAAAATAAAAGAATTAGTAAAAAAACACCAAAATAAATAGTTGGTGCTTTTTTTAAATTATTGTATCAATTAAACCATACTCTAAAGCTTCTTCTGGTTCCATGTAATTGTCGCGTTCGGTGTCATTTTTAATTGTTTCTATATCTTTACTCGTAATTGTAGAAAGAATAGCATTCAATTTATTTTTCATTTTGATAATTCGTTCCGCCGCAATTTGAATTTCCGTAGCTTGTCCTTGCGCGCCTCCTAATGGTTGGTGAATCATTATTTCCGAGTTTTTTAAAGAACACCTTTTGCCTTTAGTTCCACTAGCTAGTAAAAAAGCAGCCATGGATGCAGCCATACCTATAACAATTGTTTTAACATCACTTTTAATAAAATTCATTGTATCATATATACTAAATCCCGCAGTTACTGAACCTCCTGGTGAATTAATATAAAGACATATTTCTTCGTTATTTAAGGAATCTAAATATAAAAGTTCAGAAACAACAATACTGGCTTTCTCATCATTAATTTCTCCTGTTAAAAAAACTATTCTATCTTTAAGCATGCGCGAATATAAATCGTAACTACGTTCACTGTTATAATTTTTTTCAACAACATATGGAATTAAGTTCAATTTTCTCACCTGTTATTAATTTATAAAATAATAAAAAAAATATAACAAAAAGTGTAAGACAAATTAATACAAAATAATTAAAAATTAAAATTAACAATATTTTCTTTTTTGATGAATTTATTAGAAAAAATAATATTTTTTTCTAGGCAATTTTTAAAATTTAGTTAAAAATTATAAGCAAAATATGAAAAATAGCGATTTTACATGAGTATTAAGATATGTTAATGTAACTTGTGGATGCCCAAAGTTTCTCTAGGTGTTAGAGCTTTCCTTTAAAAAGAAATTTTTAAGGAGGCTGATAATTATGCGAGAAAAGACGTTTGATCGAATAATTATAGTGTTACTGATAATAACATTAATACTACTAGTAATTTATTAGTAGAAGTTATAACATCAAGATAAATCAAAAGACGTTTTGGTTGATACAAAAAAGCACCGAATGCCACAGGGGGTCATACGGCGCTTTCCCCACAAAGGAAAGCACTAGGCCAAAAAAGGCTTTGTGTATCCAATCAAATTGTATAATAATTTTTAAAATAAATCAATCCCTATTGACAACCAGTTTTAGGGGGGGGGTATAATTTGAGTATAAAAGTAAATAGGTGATCAATGTGGGATTAAAAAATAAAAAGAAAATAATAATAGTAGTAATAATAACATTAATAGTAAGTATAAGTACAGTGAGTTATGCATTGTGGACGACAACTCATATTCAAACAGGTCAAAATAGTATTACAACAGGATGTTTAGATATCAAATTTACAGAAGGAGATAGCATCAATATAATAAATGGATATCCTATAACTGATGAAGCAGGGAAAAAATCTAAAGGTACAACATTTAGTATAACAAATACTTGTACAATACCAGTTGCCTATGAAGTAGTTTTAGATGAAATAACTACGACATTAGCAGATAGTAATCTTAAAATAAATGTAAGTGGATCTAGAGAAATAGAACCAGTATTGTTAAGTGAAATGAGTGAAACTGATCCAGTACCTTTAACAGGTCAAGAAGTTTCTAGTGCAAAATCAATATTAAAAGATGTAGTACCAGGAGCAGAAGCTAGTGGTCAAACAGGAGGTAAAAAAACATATGTATTAAGATTATGGATAACCCAAGATATAACAGAAAGCCTAGGAAGAGGTAAAGAATTTAAAGGAAGAATAGCAATAAGAGCAAATCAAATAAATAAAACTGATAAAAATTTAATAAACAATATAATAGCTAATAATCCAATTCAAACAGAAACACCAGATTTTAGTAAAGGATGTCCAAATAGTAGTGAAAGTTGTACAAGTGGATTATATAAAGCTGAAGATGATCAAGGAGAAAGTTATTATTTTCGAGGAGATAGAAATGAACTAAATAATAACGTAGAATTTGCCGAAAAAGAATGGAAAATATTACGAATCAATGGAGATGGAACAATAAGATTAATATTAGCAGATAATAATTGGAATATAAATAGTATTGGGAAGTACAATTATAATAATTATGAACCTAATAATACTCATGCTGGAAAATATACAGGATACACATATGACAATACAAATAGTTGTACAAAGAATAATCCATGTGAGGTAACTTATAATAACGGCGAGTTTTCCAATGAAAAATTTGGAGGAACAAATAGCGATATAAAGATAACACTAGAGACATGGTATAAAGATAAATTAAATAATTATGATGATAAAATAGCAACAAGTTATTTTTGTAATGATACCTCATATGGTGTTGGCGACGAAAATGCTATACCGGTTGAACAAGCATTATTCTATGGTTCATATAAAAGAATAATGATAGATTATGCCCCGAGTTTAAAATGCCCAAATCCCACAAAACAAGATGGAAGTTTAAGAGATTATGGTGGAGTATATAAAACGAAAATAGGAATATTAAACGTTGATGAAATGAATACGGGAGGGCTATCACCATCCATAGAAAATGGTACTAAATCAAATTATTTATATAAATCTGGCGTATGGTGGAGTATGTCACCTTATGTGGCTAACAGCTGGGCTGGAATGTTTCAAGCTACCTCAAATAGACTTGCATATTATAATAATACTTATAATGAAAATGAAGTTATACCAGTTATTAATCTAAAAGCCGACGTTCAAGTGACAGGAGTAGGTACAAGTTTTAATCCCTATGTAATAAAATAAGTTTCTAAATTAAGGAAAATCTCTATTTTTCTTGACATAACGCCCTAAAAATTGTATGATAGGAAACATTGTGAGGGGTTAATATGCAAAAACTAAAATCACTTTTAAATATAAATGAAATTTTAACATATCCGGATTATACAAATAATTTAGAAAATTTTTTATTGTCCTGTGAAGATGAATATAAAAAAGAATTAAAAAAAGAAAGAAATATTCAGCAAATTAAAGAACAAATGATTAATAAGATACAAGATAATAATAAAAATAAAACAAATTCAAATTTAAAAATTGAACACGTAAAAAAAGTAGATACTGCTAAAAACACTAAAAAAATATTAAATGTAGATAATTATTATAATGATTTATTACAAGTGACCGAACTTGATGAATTAGAAATTATCTTACCTGAAAAAAATAAATCAAACTTTTCTAAAATAATAAATTTACTGATTTTAAGATTATTAAAAGATATAAATGAATATTACTATTTATTCAAAATGGAACAAAATGCTGAAGAAAAACAAAAATTAGAACAAGCAATTTGTAGTTTAAACGAAAAGAAAGATTGGTTAGTCTTATATCGTGATTACGAAGAAGAAATAATTGAAGAAAATTCTATAACACCAAAACCTACATACTTAATTTTTATGAAAAACACTTATGGTAACTTTACCATCGAAGCAGATTTTAAAAAAATTACAACTAATGAATACAAATTAGATATTTTAAATTGTTTAGAAACTTTAAAAAATAATACTCATAAAACTTATAAAACATTTACCAAAAAGCAAGATGGGACCTTATCAGGTGTAAGCGAATTATGGGCAAATCCTCGTTGTCGAATCATTTATGATAGATATGAAAATAATGAGGCTAGATTTATCTTTATTTCTTCTATAATTCAAAAAAATACTATTAATTCTTATTATAAAATTGCTTTAGAAAATCGTAATAATCAATTTAAAAATTTTAAACAAAAATTTATTAACTTATTAGAAAATAATTCTTTAGATGAAATAGTAAAAGAACATGAAGAGTTATTTTCAGAATTAACTAAAACAATTAAAGAGGGGGTTAAGTATGTTAGAACAATTAAATAATATAAAACGTGAATATGAAGAGTTTTCTTCTAATAATGATTACATAAATCTATTAAATGATTACAGCGACGAATTAAATGATATGATAAAATCATTTAAAAGTTTTCAATCAACTTCTTTTGCTTTTCAAACTCTTTTTGTTCTTTTAATGTTTGTAAATGGAGAATCTAAAGATAAAATTATAAACGTGCATAATAATTTTTATTATTCTTTTGATGTGTTACAAAGTAAAGGACTATTGGGGAAATTCTTATTTAATAGTTTTTATTTAGAAGATAAGGATTATCAGCAATTTTTAAATTTTTGCCAAGAAATAGAAAAAATATGTTTATCAGGGGATTCAGAAATAGATTTTAGTGGCAAAATAAATCTAAATAGTGCTATTTTAGTAAAAGAATATGAAACTTTTAAAAAAATAGATACTTTTATTAAACAAGAAAATAATGTAAATGATAAGACAAGTAAGTTAAAATTATTAAAAAAATTTGCTAATTTAAAAATATACATGTCAAAAAACAATTTAAACGAGCAAAAATTAATTCATGCTTTTTTTGCTTTTATTTCTTTTAATAATTATCAAGACATAAAATACATTTTTGATATATTAAGAACTAATTTAAATGATAAAATAATATCGTTTCTTATTAATTTAGAAAACCATTTAGATGTTTTAAACAAAGAAGTAGCTATATTTTCACACGAAACAAATAATATATTAAATCTAAAATATATGAGTATTTTAAATAATCAAGTTATAAGTAAAATTCAAAAATTAGAAAGAAAAAAACAGAAAAAAGAAAATTTGTTTTTAAAATTAATTAATATAATTTCTATGTGGAAAGACGATACTTATATAAGCATTAATAATCTTAATATAGAGATTTTAAGTGAAGAATTAAAACAAAGTTTATTATTAGAAATACATAATCATAATAAGAAAATTTTTGAAAAAATATATAAAAGCAATATGGAATTTTCTGAAAATAAATTATGGAAATTACAACAATTATTAATTGAAAATAACATTAATATTAATTTTTCTGATGCATTTAAAGAGAATTTTAGTGAGGAAAGTTTAGAAGTTTTACAATTAATTATTAATAATAAATGGGATTTTTGTTTTAAAAATAACGCTGTTTTAGAAGATATTTTAACTAATACTGATATTACTAAAATAAATGTCGTTAATAAAACTTTCCAAGAATTTTGTATTCCTCTAACTTTTTTAGAAAATAATTATGAAATATTAACCTCTAAATACACTTTGTTTTTAAGAAATACTACATTTATAAAAAACGAAAATATCCAAATAAAAGATTATGAAGTATTTTTAGGTGATTCTAAAAAGTTATTAGAATTTTATGATTTAGCGTGCGTTTATAATCTTAATTTAAGAAAAACTAAGAATAATAACAATAAATTTTTAACAACAATGGAATCTTTTAATTATCTTGATAATTATATTGAATTAGGTCTTTATAAGTTTATTAAAGATCATTTGGAGTTTTGTCAAAGTAAAAACGAGAATATTTTAAAAAGAGTTATTATTGCTCAAGATTTAGAGATATTAGAAGAAAGCTATTTTAAAGAAATAGTTAGTGGAAAGAATTTCTTTATTCCTAATGAGTGTTTGGATGAAGCAATAATTAATGATGAAAATATAGTTAATAACGAAAAATATCATAATGTTTTAGGGCAAGATAATCTTGATTATACCGAAAATATTTATACTCAGAAATTAGATGAAAAATATAAAATTAGTAAGTATGAATATAATTTTGAAGGAATTATAATATCAAGAATTAAAGTAATAAGAGGTTTAAATTCCTTAATGAAATATTACCCTAATGATGATATTAATGAATTAATATTTAATGCTATTATTTATAATTCTTATCTTTCTTTAGATAAATTAGATACAATTCATAATTTGATTTGTGGTCATAGTTTAAAGGTTATGGTATAATTTTGACGGAGGGTATTTATGGATAAAGAAATAGAACATTATTTAAAAAACATTCAATCACATATAGATATGATAAATTTAGAAGTAGACCATTTTAAAAAAGAGGGAATCGCTTTAGAATATAATACATGGGAAAAGAAAGTAAAAGCGTTTCTTATTAGTTTTATATCGCCAATTATTTCAACTCTTTTAGCAGTATTTGCGCTTTCTCTTAATGGAATACTTATTAATTTTTTAACCTTTTTATGTACTAATTTAGTAATTGGTTGTAGTGCTTATAAAGTGGTGCGAAAAATTCAAAAACGTAAATTAGGAAGGTTAAATAGTAATTATGAAAAATGTACTCCTACTCAAAACTATGTCAATATTTTTAAAAATAAGCTTAAAATTGAATCATATTTAAATCAAAAGAAAATATTAGAAAGCACTTTAAATTCTTTACAAAATGAACCTATTAATATTGATAATTTAGAAAATATGAGTCTACAAGATATTCAAACTAAACGCGTAAGAGTGAAAAAATTATATAAATTACAAGCTGAAGAATTAAAAAAATTAAAGAATAAATCTATTTTAAAATGTTTTAATGATTCTGATAATTTATATTATAATAAGACGATAAGTGCTATGGGTAGCTTAGCAATAATATTTTCTTCTGCGACATTTATGGTTTGTTTGAATTCAATTTACGGGATTTTTTCTCTTTTACCTCCCAATTTATCGGCAGCAATTGTAAGTTGTTTAGGAACTATTGGTGTGGCTACAACATTTTCATACAAATATGATAAGGCGAAACAAGAAGCTTTTAAAACATTGAGCAAAGAATATAAATTAAACCATTTAGAAGATGATGATGAAGTTAAAACAGAAGATATAATTGTTAAATTAGGGAATTTAAATAAAGAAATTGAAATAGAAAATCTAAATATTCGAAAAATTAAAGATAACAAAAATATGGAAAAAGCAAAAAGTGAAGATAAAAAAGAAATAACACAAAGTATAGTCAAAGAAATGGTAGATGAACATTTAAATAATTTAGAAGAAGAAAAAGGATATACAAGAATTAGAAAAATGCATAGGTAACAAGCCTTTGTTTTTACCACAAAATATAAAAACATTTGCTAAAATCAAAAAAATTAAGTATAATAAAAATGTAAGTGCTAAGCAAGGCATCTACACTGTGTGTAGGCACCAGTTTAAGAATTACTTCTTAAACTCTGGTGTCTTTTATTTTAAATGATCATTTCTGATACTTAAAAGTTGTATTATGATTAACTCAAGAAGCAAAATTATAATGTCACTCATAACCTAATCACTACCTTCCTAAACCATACCCCCTGAACTAGCAAGAGATTATGAATTACAAAGATGAAATAAGGTAGACACCAGTGCTCAGCACTTGAGGTTTATTATAAAAAATAAAAATAATAAAAGTAAAGAAAAAGCGTTCGTCAAATTCCGACATTAGATTATTTGTTTTTGTTAGTAATTTGGTATATTTTAAAAAAGGTTAACATCCTATGTTTTAATTGCAAAGTTTAGGTATTTAGAGTAAAATAAATATAGATTTGAGATAAAACAAGTAGGGAGATGTTAAAAGTGATAGCTAAAGCTAAAGGTACATATGATTTAATTGGTGAGGACGCTAAAAAAGTAAATTATATTAATGATATTTTAACAGCTATTTGTCAAAAGTATAATTTTGAATTTATTCGTACACCGGTATTTGAAAGTAGTGAGGTTTTTCATCGAGGTGTCGGTTCTTCTAGTGATATTGTCAAAAAAGAAACATATGATTTTAAAGATCGTGGAGATAGAGATTTAACTTTAAGACCTGAAGGAACAGCAGGAGTAGTTAGAAGTTATATTGAAAATAAAATGTATGGTAGAGATATTCAACCAGTTAAACTTTATTATAATGAAATGATGTATCGTTATGAAAGACCTCAAACAGGAAGATTTAGAGAATTTAATCAGTTTGGGGTAGAAGTTTTAGGAGTAGATGATCCATATCTAGATGCCCAGGTTATATCATTAGCAGTTAATATTTTAAAATTATTAAATATCAACAATATTAGAGTTAATATTAATTCCTTAGGGGATAGCCAATCGCGTGATAATTATCGTGATGCTTTAGTTAAATATTTTCGTAAAGATATTGATAAAATGTGTGAAGATTGTCAAGAAAGATTAAAGAATAATCCCCTTCGCATTTTAGATTGTAAAGTAGATAAAGATACAGAAATTATGAAAAATGCTCCAAAAATAATTGATTATTTAAATGATGAAAGTAAAAAACGTTTTGAAACATTACAAGAATATTTAGATTTATTAGACATAAATTATGTGGTAAATCCTAATATAGTGCGTGGTTTAGACTATTATTCTCATACTGTTTTTGAAGTAGAAATATTAAGTGATAAATTAGGAAACCAAAATGTAATTTTAGCTGGCGGTTTTTATGATGGTTTAGTAGAAATGCTAGGTGGTCCTAAAACTCCAGGGATAGGTTTTGCGATGGGAATGGAAAGATTACTTGTCGCCTTAGATGAGCAAGATGTTCACATTCCAATCCAAAATGAGGTTGATGTATTTATTGGATATGTCAATGATGAAGAAAAACAAACAGCTTTATATATATTAGAAGATTTACGTATTAATGGTTTTGTTTGCGAAACTGATTATTTAGGAAGAAGTTTAAAAAGCCAATTTAAGACAGCCGATAAATTAAATAGTAAATATGTTATTATTATAAATAGTGATGATGTTAAGAATTTTGAGGTATGCATACGCGATAATAAAACTAAAGAAGAAGAAAAAGTTAAAATTAATGATTTAGTAGATTATTTAGATATGCATATTTAATGAGGTGAAAGAAAATGAAAACTACTAAAATTAATACATTAGAAAATTTTTATGATAAAGAAGTGCAAGTTCAAGGTTTTGTGGAAAGTATTCGTAATTTGCAATATGTAATTTTTATAATTATAAAAGATGAAACTGGTAAAGTACAAATAACTATTGAAAAAGAAAATAATGATAATTTAGTTAAGGAAACGGAAAAACTAACTTTAGAAAGTACTATCAAAGTTAAAGGAAAGTGTTTAAATAGCCCTAGTGTTAAATTAGGAGGAAAAGAAATTATTCCTTCCCAAATTATTGAAACAAGTCACTCTTTAGAGGAATTACCAATCAATATTAAAGATAAAAATAAAACTTTAAGAGAAACAAGACTTGACTATCGTTTTTTAGATTTAAGAAGAGAAGATAATAATTTGCTTTTTCGCATCGAAACTATTTTTGAACACGCTTTAAGAGAATATTGTCTTAATAATGGTTTTATCGAAATCCATACGCCGAAAATATCAGCCTCTGCTGCCGAAAGTGGAGCGGAAACTTTTAAATTAGATTATTTTGGCGAAGAAGCTTGTTTATCTCAATCGCCTCAATTTTATAAGCAAATGGCTATGGCTTCGGGTTTTGGAAAAGTTTTTGAAATAGGACCAGCCTTTAGAGCCGAAAATTCTCATACCTCATATCATGCTACCGAGATTAATATGGCTGATATTGAAATATCTTTTATTGATAGTTTTGAAGATGTAATGGATATGGAAGAAGCTTGGCTTAAATATGCCTTTAAAAAGGTATATGATAAATATGGGGAAGAAATAAAAAAGCATTTTAAAACCGAACTTTCTAATTTAGATGTTGACTTTCCGCGTCTTACTTTTAAGGAAGCTAAGGAAATCTTAAAAAATGAATATCATTTTGAGGGAGAAAGAAAAGACGATTTTGAGCGTAAAGAGGAAATGCTTTTATGCAAATATGCTAAGAAAAAGTATGGTAGTGACTTTATCTTTGTAACAAAGTATCCTTTTGCAGCTCGTCCTTTTTATCATAATTTAGATGAAGAAGGACTTACAAATAGTTATGATTTATTATATAGAGGGGTCGAAATTACTACCGGTGCCCAAAGAGAACATAGAAGAGATATTTTAATAAAACAAATTAAAGCTAAAGAAATTGATCCAAAGTCTTTAGAATTCTATACTGAATTTTTCAAATATGGTTGTCCACCCCATGGCGGCTTTGCAATTGGTATAGCAAGAGTTTTAATGCAAATGTTAAATATTGATAATATTAGGGAAGCTACATTTATCTATCGTGGTCCAACGAGATTAAAGCCATAAATAGGAGGTATAAGTGATTAAGTATCAAGATATATATGAAACAATTATTTATATGAGAAAATTAGAAACTGCTAAATTGTTTTTAAGAATTTTACAATTAGAATTAATAACGGGTTATAAACCTCAAGAGTTGCAAAACAATCAAATCCTTAATTTAAAGTATGAGCATTTCAAATATCAATATTTAAAGGAAATAGCTACATCTAGAGCTATTATAGATGGTTTAAATTATGAAGCTAATTTGTTTGAAAGCAGGAATACTTTAAAATATTTATATAAAGCAGCATAAAAATACTATATTAACATTTTTTTTGTAAACCAAATTAATTCTCTATTGCTTTTGCTTTTGGAAGAAATGTATACTTAAAATAGAAAAGGAGAATTTAAATATGAAAAAATTGTTTTTAAGTGTTATAGCCGTAATTATGATGATGGTTGTAATACCTTGTGTATCAGCTGCAGAAAGTGGATGGATGATAGAAGATATTGTAGATCACGATTCACTTGTCAAAGATAGTGCTAAAATATATAGGGATGGGCATACTACTCCTAATAAAACAACTATTACTTATTCTGCTGGAAAATTTGTCTTACTTGAAGGGAATGGGGAATCCGTGACTAATCCTCAAGTGACAATTGATTCAGAACTTACATCAGAAAATATACCAGATGGTTATGCTTGGATTGGCTTCAAAATTAAAAGAATGGGTGATAATTTAGAAGGTAAAAAACTAAAAGTTCAAGCACCTGGAGAAGCAGATTATAAAGAACTTGAAGGAGTAGATTATACTAGCTATGTCGGATTTAATAAAGAAACATTAGAAAAAGCTATGAAAGATGAAACACCTATTAAATTTACATATAATTTTATGTTTGATGAAGAAAAACAAACAATAGAAATTGATATAATTCCTGAGGGAATAATCCTTTATGGCAAAAGTACTGATAAAACAGCCCTAAGTACCTCTGAAAAAGAATTTGATGGTGAAGAAGAGAAAAAAAAGTTAGATGACGAAAAATCTTCAGAAGAAAATACCTCTATAGAAGAAATAAATAACAATGATAATCAAAATAATGATGCTTATCCAATAAAAGAAAAAGCACCAAACACTGCAGTTAAAAGTCATAGATCAACAATAATAATGTGTTCTATTTTAGTAATTTTTGCACTTACAAGTGGTATAGTATATAAATTGAAACATAATTAAGATTACTTGAAAAATTAATTTATAAATTTAACGAATAGTGTCAAAAATGAAAGACGGTGTCTAAATTTATCGGAAAGATTAAAAAGTAGGATAAGCAATATTATATAAAGCCAGAGAACAAGGATTAG
>CANPXJ010000038.1 GCA_947585915.1 uncultured Bacilli bacterium
ATACCAATTTTTTTTGCATTTACTTTTCCATTTTATTTTCTTGCTTTGCTAGTTGCTTTTACTTCTCCAATTCACCCAAAAAAAAGATGAATTATCATCTTCCTATTTAACATATGGTATTAAGCCCATAAATCTTGCGTATTTAATTTGTTTAGCAATATGTCTTTGATGTTTCGCACAAGCGCCAGTACGACGACGGTTTTCAATTTTTCCTTCAGCATTTATATATTTAGTTATTATTGGAACATCTTTATAATCTACACTTTTACCAGCACACATTTGACATATTCTTTTCTTTTTACGACGAAATTCTGCCATTTTTTATCCCTCCTTAGAATGGTAAATCATCTTCGCTTAGAACGACTTCTTCGCCAAAATCTTTAAACGGATCTTCTGTTATATCAGTTGTAGCAATATCTTCAGTTGGTTGTGGTTCACTTGGCATATCGTTATTATTAGCATAATTGTTATTTGAACCAACACTTCCTTTAGGACTTAAGAAAGTCACATTATCAGCAATAACCTCTGTAACATATCTTTTAGTTCCATCTTGAGCATCGTAATTTCTAGTTTGAATACGACCCTCTACTGCAACTTGTGTCCCTTTAACGCAATACTTAGCAATATTTTCAGCTTGCCTGCGCCACGCTACACAATTGATAAAATCAGTTTCTCTTTCCCCATTTTGATTTGTATATGTTCTATTTACGGCTACTGTAAATGAAGTTGTAGAAGCTCCATTACTAATTGTTCTAAGTTCTGGATCTCTTGTTAATCTACCTATTAATATAACTTTATTCATATCTTACTCCTCATCTAATTTAATAATTAAATGTCTTAATATGTTTTCATCAAGTAATGCTCTACGATCAAATTCTTTAATAGTTTCATGATTTGCTTCAATTTGCATTACAAAATAATATCCATTAATTTCTTTTTTTATTGGATAAGCAAACTTTTTTTGACCTAATTCTTTAAAATCAAGAACTTTTGATTTCATATCAGTTATCAGCTTTTTAAAAGTATCAGCAGTTTTACTAACCTCTTCACTTTCAATTGTAGCTTTAACGATAAACATAATTTCATATTTGTCCATCTACTACACCTCCTTTTGGTCTATAATCGGCTTTAAGATTGCCTTAAAGCAAGGAGTAAATTAATTACTCGCAAGTATTATAACATAATAATATTTAAGATAGCAATTATTTATTCTTTCTTTACCAAAAAATCTACTTACTTCTAGTATTAGTTTGCTTATTTTTATAAATTTCTTCAATTTTACTATTATAATTTTCACTTTGATCCCGGATCTTTAAACCACGACACACAAAATTTAACTCAATTTTATTATCATTATCACCAGTAATATCTATCCACCATTTTTCTCCAGATAACATTGAATGTAAATACTTAAGAGGTGATACTAAAATATTATTACTTTCTAAAGCTAAATCAGCTATATCTTCTAAACACGCTTCTATCAAAACATCTACTTGTTGTACGGGAATACCAGTATTTAAATGCTTTTCAAAATTAGCCTGCGGTACAAAAATTTCCAAAGTACACATTTTTTCGTTATTTATTTTAGCACTATCAATTAAAATTTCTCCACAAACTTGATTACTATCTGATAATATTTGCATTATATATTCTATTAATAGTTGTGATCTTTGAGGAGCGATTTGCATTGCTTCAATTTTTTTCATTTTAATTACTCTCTTTCTAATAAATTTTTAACCTTACTTTTTATTCTTTGAATAGCATTATCTACTTGTTTAATATCTTTATTTAAAATTTGAGCAATCTCTTGATAGTTATAATTGTTTATTAAAAGAGAAAATACTTCCTTTTCCGAAGAAGATAATTGTTTTTTTATTACTTTTATTAAAGATAAATAGCTTTCATCCATCTCTAAATTATTTAAAGGATTATTTTTATTTTCATCGCTTATTATTTCCATTAAAGATTGTTTATCACTATATGAATATTCTAGTGATAAAGATTCATTCATTAATTTATTTTTTAAAGAACTAGCTTTTTTGATAACTACTTGTAAACGACGGTCAACACAAATAGTTATAAAGGTTCGAAATGATGAACGATTATCATTATATCTATTTATCGCATCACTAAAACCAAGTAAAGCTTCTTGATATAAATCATTATATTCAATATTTAACATCTTAGCTTTTACAGTATATTTTCTAATAATAATATCAATTATATATTTATATTTTTCGTATAATATATCCTTTGCTTCTTCTGATTCCTCTTTTATTAAGCTTAAAAGTTCACCATCAGAATATTCTTTATAATTCAACACTATCACCTCGTGACTAAATCAAAAATAATAATTCCCGCCGCAACCGAGGCATTTAAACTATTAACTTGTCCTTTCTGGGGAATTGAAATTATCTCATC
The DNA here is from genome assembly GCA_947585915.1 of uncultured Bacilli bacterium. Taxonomy (GTDB): domain Bacteria; phylum Bacillota_I; class Bacilli_A; order RF39; family UBA660; genus HGM10766. The sequence continues at coordinate 2,422 of CANPXJ010000038.1, forward strand.
ACAGTTTTCTTTAACTAATCTAGAAAGGCCCTTACCTTCGTTGCCAATTATAATTACCCTTTTTGGTGCATAATCTATTGCTTTATAACTTTTTCCTTCCATTGACGCACCATATATAAAAAAGTCATTTTCTTTCAAAGCTTTGATTGTTTGATTTAAATTATTAACACAAGCTATATTTACATTAGCTAAAGCACCACTACTTGTTTTATAAACCGTATCATTAACGCTTACACTTCGATCTTTAGGGATTATGATAGATTTTATCCCGGCCGCCTCACAAGTTCTAATTATGGCTCCAAAATTATGAGGGTCTTCTAAATGGTCTAATATAACAATTGTATCTTCTTCATAGAAATCTTTTACATTACAATATTCATAATCATTTATTAGCATCACAATTCCTTGATTATTCTTTCCCATTTTCTCTATTTTATGGGCATCAATAATTTCGTAGGGTATTTTCTTTTCTTTTATAAATTTAATAATATTTTCATCCTTAAAGCGATTACTTAAATAAATTCTTTTTATTTTTTTATAACTACTTTTTAACTCATTAAAGACATTTTTACCATATACTTTCATTAATTCCTCACAATAAATTCTATAATCTCTTTTATTCTATCCTCTTTTTTATTTAGATGTAAATAGCCAATTAGCGCTTCTAAGCCCGTTGCTATTTTATAAGTTATAATATCACTACTTTTACTTTTTCCACCATGGGCATTTCTTCCTCTTTTAAATATCTCAATTTCTTCTTCAGTAAGAAAGTTACTAGCAATTAACTTTTCTAAATGTTTTCTTTGAGATTTAGCTGATACATAATCCAAACTCTTTTTTTGTAAATCATTAACTTTTGTTCCATACTTTTTTACTAAAAAGTCTCGGATATAAACCTCATAAACGGCATCTCCAATAAAGGCTAAAGTAATAGAGTTCATTCCCATCACCTAAAACTTAATTTCATTGGAAAGTTTTTCATTATATAAATCTTCAAACCTTCCTTTTTTCTGTTTAATTATAAATAATATTATACCACTTAAAACAAAAATTATGGAAACTATTTGCGCGGCTTTAAAACCTCCTAACATTAAAGAATCAGTTCTTGATGATTCAATTAAAAATCTTCCTATGCCATACCAAACTAAATAAATTGCTGTGGGTTGACCATTTTTAATGTATTTATAACGACGAATTAGTAAGAGAATAATAAATCCTAAAAAACACCATAGAGATTCGTATAGAAAACTTGGAGTATAATATACACCATTAATATTCATTCCTTCAATAATAAATTTAGGAAGGTGTAAATGTTGCAAAGCTTCTAAAGTTGTCGCTGCCCCATGTGCCTCGCTATTAAAGAAATTTCCCCATCTACCAATAGCTTGACCAAGTAATAAAGCGGGAACAAATAAATCAATTACTTTATAAATATCAACATTATATTTTTTGGTATATATAATTGTCGTTAAAAGACCAGCAATAATTCCTCCATGAATTGCTAAACCTCCATGCCATATTTTGAATATTTCTAATAAATTACTACTATATTCGGAAAAGTTAAATAATACATAATATACTCTAGCTCCAATTAAACTAAAGATAATAACCCAAAATGATAGATTAAATAAAAATTCCCTATCTATACCCATTCTTTTTCCTTCGCGATACACTAAAAACATCCCTATACCAAAGGCTAAAAGCAAAAATACTGAATACCATCTAATCTCTATAAACCCCATATCAAATAATACTGGATTCATTTTATCATCCGCTTTCTTTTAAGTTTTACTGCAAAGATAGTATATCATTTTCTAATTATACTTGCAATTTTATCGTTCAAATTTGCAGTTGATACAAACCTCAATTTATGATATATTGAATATGCAAGAGACGCTTGCATATAATAAAAAAGGAACAAATTAACAATCGCATGTTAGTTGTTGCCAAAATTTTATTTTGTGAAATCACCTAATCATGTAGAATTAGGTGATTTTTTTACTCTAAATTAAGTTAAATCTAGGATGATTTTTATAAGTAAAAAAATTATAAGGAGCAAAAATAAGATTACACAATCTTTTTTTGTCATTATATCACCCCTTTCTTCCATAGAATTAAGAGGCAACACCTAACGTGTTAATTCATTCCATATTTATTATATCGAACAAATGTTATTATTTCAATGCTTTTCTTTTACTTTTTGTAAAAGACAATTATATATTTTTAGTTACAAATATTTTTTTAAAAATTCCCCAGTATAAGATTCTTTTACTTTTGCAACTTCTTCTGGTGTCCCTTCAGCCACAATTGTTCCACCATTATCTCCACCATCGGGTCCTAAATCAATAATGTAATCAGCAACTTTAATTACATCTAAATTATGTTCTATAACTACTACTGTATCATTATTGTCAACTATTCGATTTAAAATTACTAATAGTTTTTTAATATCATCACTATGTAATCCTGTTGTTGGTTCATCTAAAATAAATAAACTTTTACCAGTTGGTTTTTTCTGCAGTTCTTTGGCCAACTTAACTCGTCCAGCCTCACCACCAGATAAAGTAGGTGCGCTTTGGCCAAGTTCAACATATGAAAGACCAACATCCATCATTGTTTGTAATTTATTTTTAACTTTGGGAATATTTTCAAAAAATACAATAGCTTCTTCCACACGCATTTTTAAAACATCCGCAATATTTTTTCCTTTAAATTTAATATTTAGTGTTTCCTTATTATATCTTTTGCCTTTACAAACGTCACAAGGAACATAAACATCTGGTAAAAAGTGCATTTCAATTTTCTTTACGCCATCACCATTACAAGCCTCACACCTACCACCTTTGACATTAAATGAAAATCTTCCTTTATCATAACCATGCATTTTGGCTTCCTTTGTTTGAGCAAAGACATCACGAATGTCATCAAAAACTCCTACGTAAGTAGCTGGATTACTCCTTGGGGTTCTACCAATGGCATCTTGAGTAATATGAACAACTTTATCAATATTTTCGATACCTTTTATTTTCTTATGCTTACCAGGAATGTGACGAGCACGATTTACTTGATTAGCAACAGCTTTATATAATATTTCATTAATTAAACTAGACTTACCAGAACCACTAACTCCTGTAATTAAAACTAATTTACCAAGAGGAATTTTAACATCAATATTTTTTAAATTATTTTCTTTAGCACCTTTTATTTCTAAAAATTTACCTGTTCCTTTTCGACGTTTTTTAGGCACCTCTATTTTCTCCACTCCTGCTAGGTAACGGCCAGTAATACTTTCTTTATTTTTCATTACATCTTTTGGTGTTCCTTGGGCCACAATATAACCACCATTTTTTCCAGCAACTGGACCGATATCTACTAAATAATCAGCCGCTAGCATTGTATCAGTATCATGTTCAACGACAATTAAAGTGTTACCTAAATCGCGCATTTCTTGCAAAGATTTGATTAATTTTTCATTATCTTTTTGATGAAGGCCAATGCTAGGTTCGTCTAAAACATATAAAACACCTGACAAACGACTACCTATTTGCGTAGCTAATCTTATTCTCTGCGCCTCGCCTCCTGATAAAGTTGATGTATTTCGAGCTAAAGTTAAATAAGAAAGGCCAACATTAATTAAAAATTCTAAACGAGATTTTATTTCTTTAATAATTAAATCACTAATTTTTAACTGTTCTTTTGTTAATTTTAAATTGTTAATAAATTTATATAATTTATCAATACTCAAAGCTGTCATATCATAAATATTCTTTTTATTTATATAAACTGATAACACTTCTTTAGAAAGTCTTTTGCCACCACAAGTTGGACAAGGAGATTCCATCATATAACCTTCTATCCACTCTCTAATCCAAGTACTTGTTGTTTCCATATATCTTCTTTCTAAGTTGTTAACAATACCTTCATAATAATCACTAGTGTAACGAACATTACCATTTTTCGAAGTATATTTAAATTTTAATACGTCTTTAGAACCGTATAATACGATATTTAATTCTTTCTTAGTTAAATCCTTAATTGGTTTATCCATATCAATATGATAATAATCACAAGCAGTTTTTAAAGAAGTATAGTAAATATTTTGGTCAATTGTTAAAGGAAGAATTGCTCCTCCATTAATTGATTTAGTTTTATCAGGAATGAGTAAATCAACATTAATATTTTGTTTAACCCCTATTCCTTTACATTCTGGACAGGCTCCATAAGGTGAGTTAAAGGAAAATAATCTTGGTTCTAGTTCGGGTAAAGAGAAATTACATAAATCACAGGCATAGTTTTCACTCATCAATAATTCTTCTTGGCCAATTATGTTAACAACTACTTTTCCATTTGCAAGTTTAGTTGAGGTTTCTATTGCTTCAAATAAACGGGAGCGGTCTTCCTCATTTAAAACTAATCTATCAATGACTACATCAATATTATCTTTAATATTTTTTTCTAATTTTATCTCTTCATATAAGTCCATTATTTCGCCATTAACCCTAACGCGTGAGTAACCTTGTTTCCTAAGTTCTTCGAATAAAGCTTGATGAGTTCCCTTTTCCCCGTGTACAACGGGAGCTAGTATTTCTAGTTTAGTGCCAGGCTCTAGTTCTAGAACTTTATTAGTCATTTCTTCAATACTTTGGGAATTAATAGGAATGTGATGATTAGGACAATATGGTGTACCAATTCTTGCAAATAACAAACGCAAATAATCATATATTTCGGTTACTGTTCCTACTGTACTACGCGGATTTTTATTAGTAGTTTTTTGGTCAATCGAAATACTTGGTGATAAACCCTCAATTGAATCCACATCCGGTTTTTCGCTACCACCTAAAAATTGACGAGCATAAGCCGATAAACTTTCAACATATCTTCTTTGCCCCTCAGCATAAATTGTATCAAAAGCTAAAGACGATTTCCCTGAACCACTTACTCCTGTCATAACAATTAATTTATTTTTAGGGAGTTCAATATTAACATTTTTTAAATTATTTTCTCTTGCTCCTTTAATTACTATTTTGTCCATCTTTATACAACCTCACTTTTTTCATAACTTCCGAAGAACTTTCTTTAAATATTTCTTTCTGATTATATTGATAAAACAATAAATATTTTAACATTCTAAGATTATTATGATACAAATTAAGATATTTTATTTTATCTTCCTTATTTAAAGGATAAAGCATTAAAAATTTACAATTATTAAATTCATTATCTTTTAGCATTTTTTCAATAATTTCTTCTTCAGTTAAAAATTTTTCAATATATATTTGTTCTACTGCATACATTTCATAACAATCATAATATTCATCTTCAAATCTTTCCCAGTTACCGCTACCAACAACTTTAGCAACACTAATATTTTTATTTTGAACATCAAAATAGCGAAAGACATCCGCTAGATTTTTACACATATGAAATCCATGTTGACTTTGCGTGCCAAAACTAATCTCCCCTTGGGCTATATAAGTTTCATTTTCATAAAATTTTTTACCGTATCTGTTTCTTCTTTCTTTATTAAATGCTTTATAACCTCGTATTTCCACTTAAATCCCCTCGTTTTTCTTATGGGCTATTATAACACTAAAATCTTAAATTTTAAAGAAAAGATAATTTAGCCACTTTTGCGTTTTTGAATTCTGTACATTATTTTTAATTGCCATTTATACGGAATAAATCTTATTAAAAATAATCCCATTTTATTAGAAAAACCTGGTATGATTAAAAGTTTTTTCTTTAAAAGTTTATCAATGCCTATTTTAGCTACTTTACTACTTGGCATTTCCTTAAGACTAAATTTTCCATGAGCAACTTTATTAAATTCTGTTGCTACTGGGCCTGGACATAAAGCACTAACAACTACATGACTATTTTGGTGTTTTAATTCTTCATAGATAGCCATCGTTAATTTTAAAACATAGTTTTTAGTGGCATAATAAGTATTAAGACGTGGTCCAGACAAAAAACCAGCACTACTGGCAACATTTAAAATATAACCTGAATCTTTTTTGACAAAGTCTTGCAAAAATAATTTAGTTAAAATATGAACGGCCTTAACATTTAAGTTAATCATTTCTAATTCTCTATTTAAATCAGTTTTAGAAAACATCCCAAAAAGGCCAAACCCCGCATTATTAATTAAAATATCAATATTTTCATTTTTAGTTAGTTCATATAACTTAAAGCAATTTTCTTCTTTCATTAAATCAAGCGAAATTATTCTTACTTTTGTTTTTAATTCTTTTTGTAATTTTTCTAATCTTTCTTTTCTTCTAGCAACTAATATTAAATCATAGCCTAAAGAAGACAGATACTTTGCCATATCTTTACCTATTCCACTACTAGCTCCTGTTACTAATGCTTTCATAATCATCCCTCAATATTATTTTAACATAATAGTTAAATTTTATTAAATATGAAAAAAAATATTGATGGCAAAACCTCAATATTTTATCTTTCTAATGTTCTTTTTTTGACATCCTTGTTCTCGTATGCTTCTAAAAATGATTCAACATTTTCTTTTACATAAGGATCAGAAATATCATCTTTAACTTGTTTTAAGCCCTCAACCACTTTAGTTGGAAATTCTACTAAAGAGGCAAGGGTATGCTTATTTTCATAAGGAATGAATTTTCTAGTAGACATTCCTTTGGTATTATTTATCTTTTCTACATTGTAATTAGTAATCTCAACAAATTTGTTAATTACTTTATCAACTAACTCTGGCGTACATTTTCCATACAATAAATCAGTTAACAATTCAGGATCATTTTGAGATAGTTCACCTAAAATATCATAGTCTAAAGAAGTCCCTCTACGAAATAAATAGCGTGCATTAAATCCAAAATAACGTTGTCGCATTAAATAATCGTATCTTAATCTTAAAATATGCAGTCCGTTTACTTTTCCTCTTCTATTATATGCTGTAAAATCTAAAAAACAATCCGTAATATCATCATTGTCTAACCATGCTTCTAATTTCATAGATATATCATCAGCAATAGGTTTAACATACACTATCTTTTTTCTTTGAGTCTTCATGTCTTCAGTAAATGTTAATCCAACTTTTCGTATTTCTAATCTCTCGACATTATAGTAAGCATCATTAACATATTCTCCTTGCAATTTATTCGAAATGTATTCCGGAATTTCTATTTCTAATCTTCCCAATTCTTCGGGTAAGTCAATATCAAAATATTTTTTTATATACATATAACCCTCCTGTTTCACTTTTATTTTAACACACTATCTATTAAAGTCAAATCTTTTTTTGAATAACTTCAATAATGTTTGGAACTAATTGTTTTTTACGCGAAACTAAATCTTGGAGATAAATTCCTTCATAAACATTGTCTAAATCATAACTTTCTTTAATAATTGCTTCGGCTTTATTATTATATAATATATAAGAACCATTTTTAATAACATCTGTGATAAACATAACTGCTACTTTAAATCCTTGTTGCTCTAAGTTGTTTAAAACATTTATAAATTGATTTAAATCTTGTTTAATATCATCATAATCCATAGTAAATACTTGGGAAATAGTAATGGATTCTTCACCAACTTTATAATTTTTGATATCTTGATTAAATACTTCTTCCGGAGTCATATTAGAGATGGTTGAACCAGCTTTAAACATTTGATAACCATATTTATCAATATCTATTTTGACTATTTTATTTAAATCTTCCACTGCTTTAATATCTTCACTTGTTGTTGTGGGAGATTTAAAAAGCATTGTATCTGATAATATTGCCGATATCATTAATCCTGCTATATCATAGGGAATACTAATATTATTTTCTAAAAATAATTTATAAACAATCGTACAAGAGGCTCCAACAGGCATAGCTCTAAAACTAATAGGAGTAGAGGTATCTATTGTTTGCAAATTGTGATGGTCAATTATTTCGAGGATATTGGCCTCATCTATGCCTTCAACGCTTTGAGATTTTTGGTTATGGTCAACTAAAATAACATTTTTCTTGGCAAATTTATTTACATCCATTGCTTTTAAAACACCTAAACAATTTTTCTTTCTATTTAAAACTGGGTAGTAAGTATATCCTTCTTTATTTATTATATCGATTATTTCACTACGATAATCATTTAAATGAAATGCTACTATTTCCCTTGTACTTTTTAATGTTTTTATATAATTAGCTAAAGATAAGTTTTTAATAATAGTATATAAATCTGTTTCTGTTGCAATTATGTTAGCATTATACTTTTTAAGTTCCATAGGTATTTTGTTAGCTTGAGTATTGCATAAAATAACTAAAGAAAGTTTTTCATCAATGCTATTTAAATCATTAGTAATTAAAATATTATTATTTTCTTTAAAATTTTTAATATTAAAAATTATATTTCCTTTAATCTCATCTTTAACACAAACAACTTTTTCTCCATTTATTGCTTCTAACACATTATCATAAGAAGTATTTAATTCTTTTTTGTTATTATTAATTAAATAATTTGTTATATCTTTTAAACTAACAATTCCACTTAATTTATTGTTTTTTATTAATGGTAAAGTTGTTATATTATTTTCTTTCATAAATTGAAAAGATTCTAAAATACTAGCCTTTTCATCTAGAAATATATTTTTTTTATAATCAATATTTTTTACTTGAACTTTAACATCATTTAAATAATTTGGTTCATCATCATTAAAGTATTTTAAGACAAATCTCGTTTCATTATTTATTGTTCCAATTACTCGTGCCTCGGTATCCATTCCTAATTTATTTTTTAAGAAAGACAAAGCAATGCTAGCACATACTGCATCAGTATCTGGTTTACGATGACCAAAAATAAGAGTTTTTTCCATGATTTTCCTCCTTATTATTTATCTAAATTATAACAAAGATTAAGAAAAAGACCAATATTTAATAAGTGCTTATATTAAATAATTTGGTCTTTATTACAAGTTGCTTATCTTTATTTTTTTCACTACAAGTTGTTAAGTATAATAGTTCTGTTTCGTTATCAACACTTAACTTACCTACTTTTGCCTCTTCATATTTTTGAATAACTTTATATTCGTATTTATTACCATTGTAATATAAGTAAATGGAATCATTTAAAGTTAAGATATCTAAATTATGAAAAAATGATATTTTACTACTACCTGAATGTCCCGCTATAATAATGGTTTCTGTTTGAGGATTATTTATTTTATTGGGGTTTATGAGTTCAATATTTTTATTAACATTGTTATTTTTATTTTCTTTTTCATATATTCCCTTTTTCAATTTTATTTTTGGAATTTCTAATATTGCATTATACTCTAAAGTATCTTGAGTTTCTTTTTTTATCTTTAAAGTGTTGATTGTTGAGGTATCATTAATGTAGTTAGCAATATTTTGTTTTACTAATTTTTCCTGATAATTACTATTTTCTTTTTCAATATAAAAACAAGATATTAAAAAAATAATTAACAAGATTATTATTTTATTAATTATTTTCATAGTCCATTTGCTTTCCAAGCACTAACTTTAAGAGTAGTAGTATAATCAGTAAAAGACTTGTATCCATTTTATTTTGAGCAGTATTAGGAATATCTACAATTAATTTTTCTTTGGGTTTTTCCTCAGGATAATTAATTATTTTTTTAGTTAATTTTTGAGGAGTATTTTCATCTATTATTAGTAAAAAATCATCAGCGATTATAAAACCGGATTTACCATTTCTTTGTCTTACGATATACCTTCCATAAGATAATTTTAGACTAGCTTTTCCCGCTTCATTTGTTTTAACAGAACCCACCAGGTAATCGCCATCTTCCGTATAAATATCAAAATAAACATTACTTTCTGGATTAGTTTCGCCCGTTAAAGCATCTAAATATTCTTTAGTTATTTCTAATTCTTTTTTATCTAATTTTTCATATACCTCTAAATTAATCTCTAAAGTGCTATTATTAATCTCTACTTTATAAATAGTAGGATCAATAGCATAGCCATAACTTGCTTTAATTTCTTTAACGGTATACACACCATAAGGTAAATTATCAAGTGTGCCAAAACCATTTTCATCAGTGGTTATAATGCCCATAGAATTACCTTTATCATCAAAGACCTCATATTGAGCATTTTCCAAAGTTATTTTATCATTGTAATTCTTTTCGTTACTCTTTTTAGTTAAATTTATTTTACCAGCCCTAAATTCAACATTAACTTTAGTTATTAGATCGTCAAAATTACCTACAGTTAAAACATTTTGACTTTGGTCATTTACATAGACAAAAGGAATAGTATTGTATTTATTAGCTTTCTTAGTTAGCTCTATTTCTCCTAAAGCGACACTATCGCTTTTAAGTGTTAAATAGTTATTACCTTTTGCTTTAACAAATTCACTTCCTTTAGTAATATTGAATTTGTCTAAAACATTGTTACTATCAGTTAATACTAAATCTCTTTTAATTGAATTAGTATAATTTTGATTAACAAAACTTGGTAAGATAGAGTGTTCATTTACTAGTCTATCTAACTCGGTCATTTCATTTTCAAATAAACTAATACGAGTTCCATTAGCAACATCAGTAAAATAGAAGTCTCCATCTGGATCGATAGCTCTCCATATCATTAATTGCGTAATAGTATACCAATTTTCATCCTCATGTCCTTCGTATCCATAACCATAATAAGCAAGTAATTTTACTCTTTCCATTGTTTCAGGGCTGATATTTGTATATTCACTTGTTGTTTTTTGTTCATATACTTCTTCGGAATGAATTTTTGCCCACGGTTCAATACAATAGACAAACTGGTTATCAGAAGCACGAAGAACCCATTGACTACGAAGATATCCTTTTTGTTCTCCTTTTACTTTTTTCATATACACTTTACCAACATACCCTCCTGCTACTACTCCTTCTGCTTTAACACTACAAATAAATAAACTGCATAATACTGCAAATACTACTAAACTTATAAATTTTACTCCATTTTTCATTTTAAATTTCTCCTTTCGCTCGTTTACTATACACACTTTAAAAAATGAAGTCAAAACACAAAAAAAGAAAAATTTGCTAAAAATTGATGCAAAAATTTCTTTTTTGTATAAGCAATTTTTTCTTTTTATACTTATATTTTGTTCAATACAAGAAATTTAGTAAAATTTAAAAAATTTTAATTTAAGCTAAAAGGATTTCCCTTTGTTCCCTCTCCTGTCATTTTAACATCTGGTTTTAAGTTTATTACAGGTCTTACATGTCCTGCTGCATAATGATAATATGATACATTAGTTGCTAAAACAGAACCAGGTTTAAGAGTATCATATTCAGCTATATATAAATCAGGCGTATTATAAGGAGACATTGTCCACCACATGTCACTTAATATATATAAGAAATAATTTGTATTTGCATAAATACCTCCACTATAACTAATCTCGTCTATATTTAATAATCCAATTTTTAATTTATACATTCCTCCATATAATTTTAAACTTCCATCTTCTTCGGTCGGATTTGGACATCTTAAACTTGGTTGATATTCAAGCCATACTCTTTTGTACCCACCAAAATAAAAATATGTCTTACTTTCATCTCTATATTCTCCAAATGATACATCATTACAATATCTACTTGTTTCTATCTTATCGTCTATATCACTTAAATTTTTTTCGTACCACTCTTCTAAATATGTTTTCATTGTACTTGCTGTTCCTTCTTCTTTGGTACATGGGTTATCTTTTGTACAGGGATGAGTATTATTTCTTGTATATCCTGAATATTCCACAGCAGTCCTATTACTATTATATTCTTTCTGACCTATTGATTCTTCATTTATTAATCTTACAGAACCATCTCCATTTATTCGTACTATTCTCCATATTATTGGGTCTCCTGCTTTTATTATCTTTTCTTCTATACTATTTTGACATTCTTCTAATGTTTTATATGTTCCTTTTTTATACTCTTCATTACAATAATTTAGTGCACCACTTTTATTACTATATATTGCTTTTAATTGATTTTTTACTACATAAAATTTAATATCTTCTTTATAGGTCCCTAATTTAACGTAATTGTTTTTTATATCTCCTCTAAAGTAATAACTATCTCCATCATCATCTTCGGTTTTGTATAATCCACTTCCTGTATTTGTTCCACTT
>CANPXJ010000039.1 GCA_947585915.1 uncultured Bacilli bacterium
AATATTTCTTGCTTCATTTCTAATTGCTTTCTTATCTGCTTTTTCTTTCCTTTTTTATTTTTGCCGGAACTTAAATTTTAATGCATAAAAACCTCAATTAATCTTCAAAGAATTTATCCATTGTAACATCTAAAACAATAGATATACGAAATAACTTCTCTAAAGAAATGCCTTCTTTACCTTTTTGAGATTCAAACCTTCTTAAATAATCAGGAGACATACCAATATCAATAGCTAATTGCTCTTGCGTAATCCCCGCTATTTTACGATATTTACGAACATTTTTAGCAACGGTTGGCAAATAATTGGAAAATTTAAAATTTCTTTTAAAAGTTGTCATAATACCACCTTTATATATTTTAGCCAAAAGCATAAAAATATTCTGTTAAGTCTAACTTAATGTTCTTTGTTTTTTAAAACAAAATAAATTTTATGTGTTACAATGTAAATAGTAGGGATGGTTTGTTTTATGAAAAAGAAAAAAACTAAAAAAGCAATAGTATACTTTTTATTAAGATTATTTGTAGTTTTATCTTTAATATATCAATTCTTTAAAGGTAACTATAATAATGTCTTTCTGTGTTTACTTACTTTAGTTTTATTTATGATTCCTAGTATTATTGATAAAAAGTTTAAAATTGAGCTTCCTAATACTTTAGAAATCATTATTATCTTATTTATATTTAGTGCAGAAATTTTAGGTGAAGTTCGAAATTTTTATGGAACATTTAAACATTGGGATACTTTACTACATACTTTAAATGGTTTTTTAATGGCAGCTATTGGTTTGTCATTAGTTGATATTTTAAATCGGAGCAAGAATATTAAAATTAAATTATCACCTATATTTGTAGCACTTGTTGGTTTTTGTTTTTCGATGACAGTTGGGGTTGTGTGGGAATTTTTTGAATATACTATGGATAAAACTTTAAATACAGATATGCAAAAAGATAAAATAGTTAAAACTATTTCAAGTGTTGAGTTAAATTCTCAAAAAGTTAATGAAGCAATTGTTATTAAAGATATCAAAAAAACAACTATTGAAGGAAAAGTTAATAACCAAAAGAAAGAGTATGTTATTAAAGATGGTTATTTAGATATTGGCCTTAATGACACAATTAAAGATTTAATAGTTAATTGTCTTGGGGCAGTAGTCTTTTCCACAATTGGGTATTTTTATATTCAAAATAGAGAAGCAAGTAGAGTGGCTAAACATTTTGTCCCCAAAGTAAAAGAAGAGAATTAAGAGGATTTTATTCCCTGATAATAATTTCTTTTTTTCATTTCTTTATCAATATCATTTAAAACACAAAATTTTTTAAGTAACCAAGAGGGGGTAATTAAATCTTCTTTTTTCGGGTCGCCAGTGATACGGTGGATAACAATATTTTCATTAAGTAAAGCAAGTTGCTCGCAAACAATATCAATATATTCTTCTTTAGTTAGGATAGGAAATGGTTTTTCTTCATACATTTTAGCTAAAGTAGTGTTTTTGATAATGTATAACATATGAATTTTAATTCCATCAATATGAAGCTGATTCAAATATTTAACAGTTTCTAACATATCTTCTTTAGTTTCATAAGGAAGCCCATTTATGATGTGAACAACTATATTTATCTTTCTTTTTTGTAATTTTTTAACCATATTTTCAAAATTTTGTAAATCATGGCCCCGATTTATTAACTTTAAAGTTTTAGCATGGATTGATTGCAAACCTAGTTCAATAGTGAGAAAAGTTTGATGGGAAAGCTCTTCTAAATAATCTAAAACCTCATCGCTAATAGCATCACTTCGCGTAGCGATATTAAGACCAACAACCTTGGGCATTTTTAAAATTGTTTCGTATTTTTCTTTTAAAACATCTAAAGGCGCGTAAGTATTTGTATTAGCCTGAAAATAACCAATATATAAAGAATCCGGCCATTTCTTTTGCATCATATTTTGAATTTTTTGGAACTGAACTTCTAAAGAATCGCGCTTATCACCTGCAAATTCCCCGCTGCCTGTCAATGAACAGAAAATACAACCTTTATTATTTTGATAATTAGGACAAGAAAAATTGCCATTTAAACTAATTTTACAAACTTTTTGACCAAATTTATTTTGATAAAAATAATTTAAAGCATGATATCTTTTATTATCTAATGTTTTACTAAACATATTATTCACTTCCATTTCTAAATTATAACATTTTTTTTTATTATTTGTTCAAACTAAAAAAGGTGATAATATGCCTAAATTAAGTAATATAAGAAAATTTGATTTATTTATCTTTTTTACAATGTTTGCTAAATTTTCGGTTGAATTATTCATGCCGATAATCCTATATAAATTAAATTATAGCATTAATCATATTTTAATATATTTATTAATTTCTTTTGTTTTTAACATTGCAATTAGTTTATTATCAACTTATATTGGCAAGAAGAAAGGGTATAGATATTTACTTTTTGGTAGTGCTATTTTATTTATTTTACTTTATTTAGTCGTAAGTTTTATGAAAAAAAATATATTTTTCTTTTTATTAGTTTGTCTTTTAAGCAGTTTAACCAACACTTTTTATTATATAGCTAGACATGTCTATGCCTCTTCGGTTTTAGAAAAAAATAAAATGGGTAAAGGTGTAGGGAGTATTTTAATTGCCACAATATTAGCTAGTATTGCCAGTAGTATATTATCAGCTTTAATGTTAGATTCAACATCTATTATTATTTTAGCTATCGTTGTTACAATTCTTTATTTAGGAGGAGTTAGTTTTATTTTATTCTTGCCTAAAACTAAAAAAGAACATTCCATTAGTTTAAGAAGAATTAATCAAAAAATAAGTTTACCAAATAAAATATTTTTTCTTTTAGAACAATTTAAAGTTAT
This sequence comes from uncultured Bacilli bacterium, assembly GCA_947585915.1. GTDB lineage: Bacteria > Bacillota_I > Bacilli_A > RF39 > UBA660 > HGM10766. The sequence continues at coordinate 2,875 of CANPXJ010000039.1, forward strand.
CTTTTTTATTTTATATCCTTTATATGTTTATATATTTGTTGATAATACTTATTCATATATTGGTCTTTTATATGTCGTAACTGGTTTAGCTAGTATCATATTTGTTTTCTTCTTTTCAAGTAAAATAGATCATAATAAAATTAATTATTTACAATTATCAGCTAGTCTTTTAGCTGGCATTTTATTTTTAGATATGTTTATTCATAATCGTTTTTTGTATTTGGTCATTGTTTTTATTGAAGGAATAGCTATTAAACTATATGAGGTTAGTGTTACTAATAATATGTATAAAATGCAAGGAACATTAGAAGGTGGAAGTTATTTTTTATATATGGAAATTCTTTATAATATAGGAAGATTTATTATTATCTTTTTGATGTTTTTACTAAAACTTAAGATTAGAACAGTCTTATATATCTGTATTTTATTTATTTTTATAAGTGGATTTATAAAATATAAGGAGCCAAACAATTAATGTCAATTGTGATGTAAATTATGATGATAAATAGATAATTTAATAAAAAAATATGGTAACCTATTAATAGTGATGTATATGAATAATGTAGATAATCAAAATGTGAATGGGATGAATACTAATAATAGTAATAATATAATAATGGAATTAGAAAATCTTCGTCTTAAAGCACGAAATAGGGCAATTATAGCTATAATTATTGGAATATTAATTGTAATTTTAAGTTTTTTTCTAATTCAACCATTTATAATTATTATGGCAATAGCTGGAGCTTTGCTGATTTATAGAGCTTTATGTGCAAAATCAACTAAAAAATTTGTGGATAATTATAAAAAGATAATTATTTTAGATGCTTTTAATAAAAAGTTTAGTGATGTTAATTATAAACCAAATTTAGGAATTGATTCAAATGTTATTGCTCAAACCCAAATGATGAATATGGGTGATATATATTATTCTAATGACTACATAAATGCCAAATACAAAAATATTAATTTTGAATCCGCAGATGTATTAATTCAAGATGTATATACTGATAGTGACGGTGACACTCATTATACAACTTTATTTCAAGGCCAATGGTTTATATTTGATTTTAATAAATCATTTAAGGCTGATTTGCAAGTTTGTGAAAAGAATTTTACCAATGCAAAAAGAAAAGGCTTGTTTGCTAAAAAAGAAGAACAACTTCATAAAGTAGAATTAGAAGATATAGAATTTAATAAATTGTTTAATGTTTATTCTCAAGTAGAAGTGGAAGCCTTTTATGTTTTAACTCCAAATGTAATGCAACATATCAAAGAATTAAATAATAAAATTCCTGGTAGTTTACTATTTTGCTTTATAAATAATAAATTACATGTGGGACTTTATAATAATAAAGATTTATTTGAAGCAAGTATTTTTAGAAAAGTTGATGCAGTTAAAGATGAGCAAAGAACTTTACAAGAAATTAGTTATATAACCGATTTTGTTGATATTTTGCAATTAGATAATACCTTATTTAAAGGAGGTGAAATGTAGTATGGTACCGATAATTATAATCATCTTAGCAATAATTGTTATTGCTATTGTTTGGTATATTAGTATATCAAATAAATTAAATAGATATATTGTTAAAATTGATGAAGCTGATTCAGGAATAGATGTTGCTCTAACTAAAAGATATGATGTTTTAACTAAAATGATGGATACAGTAAAAGCTTATGCTAAACATGAAAAAGAAACTTTATTCGAAGTGATTCAAATGCGTCAGGGAATGTCTTTAGAAGAAAAGAAAGATGCAAATGAGAAAATGAATCGTAATATGGAAAAAATTAATATTTTAGCTGAAGCCTATCCCGAATTAAAATCAAGTGAAAATTATAAAACATTACAACAATCAATTGTGGAAGTAGAAGAACATTTACAAGCGGCGAGAAGAATGTATAATTCTAATGTATCAATTTATAATCAAATGTTAGTTACTTTCCCAAATAGTATAGTTGCTAACAATAAACATATGCAAAAAAAGGAATTCTTCGAAGCTGAAGAAAGTAAAAAAAGTGATGTAAAAATTGAGTTGTAAAAACTCTTTTTTTAAATAAAGAAACTAAAATCCTCTATTAAAGAGGATTTTCACATAAAATAATGTTAAATATTAATTTAAATCAGCATAAACTTTTGCTTTTAATAATTTTTCTAGAGTAGTATATTTAATTGATCTCGTTGCTACTGCTAGAGTTTCTCCTAAAATAATAGGTTTATCAAGTTCTATTATATCACTTAAGTGAGCAATATATTTCTTTTTGTTTTTAATAGGAACTTCTTCCAATTTTTCAATTTTTGCGTAATGGGTAATTTGTTGAATAGGATATCCTAAATATAAAGCAATATATTTAATTTTAGAAATTTTTTTCTTATCAAGTCTTATATAATACCATTTACTTTCACCAATAAATGTTTCCAAACCATTAGGCCATGAAGGACATATAATAGTATCAAAATCAATTCTTTTTATGTTGCTTTTCTTTTTATATTCATTAACAACATCAGGATAGATATCAATTAAAGAATCAACAGCTATTTCAATTAAATAATTTCGACTAGTTGTTTTTTTTGTATAATTATTAATACTTTTAGTTAATTTATCTAATTCATTTATAGTTTCTTGTTTTAAAAAAACTGATATTTGTTTTTTATTTAAATCTTTAGGATTAGCAAATTCTTTAAGTAATATTTTTTTTTGTTTCTTTTTAGTTTCTTTTTTTAACGATTTAATAAAGTCTTCATTCATATTTGTTTTTCCTTTCTTCTTATGTTATGATATCACTTGAGGGAATAAAGCCCTCATTATGCAAGTGGATTAACTATATTTTGATGTAGTTAATCTTTTTTTTTTCTTTGTTTTTAACATTTTTACCTCCTTCCTAATTTCATTGTAACACATACTTACGAAAACCTCAACCTGTATTTTACAAAATAGAGGAGTATATTTGTAAACCTATTTCGACAACTTTTATTTTTCTGTTTGTTAAAATTAAATTGAGGGATTTAGATGAAAGTGAAAATATTTGATGAAAGTCATGAAAAAGATTTAGAAAATTCTATAAATTTGTTTCTAAGTAGTTTAAATGGTGATATAATTGATATCAAGTATCAAGTTTCGATATCTATATTTTCTGAAGAACAGATATATTGTTTTTCAGCAATGATTATCTATGATGAAAAGTAGTGATAGACATGAAAAAAAATTCTTTTTTAGAAGGAAGTTTTATAGCCACTTTATCAATTGTATTTGTAAAAATTATTGGAATGCTTTATGTTATTCCTTTTTATGCAATTGTTGGATCTAAAGGGGCAAGTTTATATGCTTATGCTTATACTATTTACAATATATTTTTAGATATAGCTTCAGCTGGTCTACCAATTGCTATTTCTAAATTAATAAATGAGTATAATACTTTAGGTAAAAAAGAGGCTAAAGTAAGAGCTTATAAAATAGGAACTAAAATTGTAGGTATATTATCGCTTGTTTCTTTCTTAATTGTATTTATATTTGCTAAAGCCATTGCTATGGCTATCTTAGGAGATTTATCGGGAGGAAATACTATTAAGGATGTTACCTTAGTTATTAGATGTATTTCTCTTGCTATTTTGATAATTCCTTATTTAGCAGTTTCTAAAGGGTACTTGCAAGGTCATCATTTTATTTCAGCTCCTTCTGCTTCCCAAGTTATAGAGCAAATTATTAGAGTCTTAGTCTTAATTGGAGGATCATTTGTAACAATTAAATTATTTCATTTAGATACATCAATTGGTGTGGCCATAGCTCTATTAGGAGCCTTATTTGGAGGAATTGCCGCTTGCTTATATATTAGAAAAAAAATAAATCAGAATAAAAAAGAATTAGATTTAGACCAGAATCATAAAAAAGATGATGTTACTAATAAAGAGATTGTAAAAAAAATATTTAAGTATGCCATTCCTTTTATTATAATTGATACTACTGTTAGTATTTATCATTTTATCGATATGGTTTTAATAATTAGAATGTTAAATTATCTAAATTTCAGTGCTTTAAATGTGGAATTAATAACTAGTTCAATTGTGACCTATGCTCCTAAGATTAATATGATTATCGCTTCTTTAGCAACAGGCATGTCGGTTAGTTTAATTCCGACTATCGTTTCATCTTATGTCAAGAAAGATTGGAAAAATGTCAATGATAAGTTAAATAAAGCTTTGCAAATTATTTTAGTCATATCCATCCCGATGGCAGTGGGAATATCTTTATTAGCTAAACCAATATGGGCACTATTCTATGAAGTCAATAATTATGGTTTTAATATTTTAACCTTAAGCATCTTTACAGCAATTCTTACTAATTTATTTGTAATAACCAGTTCGGTTTTACAAGGACTTAACAAATTTAAAACGGTTTACATAAGTACCATTTCGGGCTTTGTTTTAAATGCTTTATTAGATATACCTTTAATGTATCTTTTCTATAAATTAAATCTTCCAGCTTATTTTGGCGCGATTGTAGCAACTATGCTGGGTTATCTACTTACCATAACCATAACATTAGTAAGTCTTCATAAAAAAGAGAATTTAAAATATAGTTCAACTTTCAAAATAATTTTAAAATCACTTGTACCTCTTATTTTGATGATTGGCGTGGTATGGGGACTTAAACTCTTAATTCCAATTAACTTACATAATAAAATAAGTTGTGTCTTATATGTCTTTATTATAGCAATTATTGGAGCTATTATTTATTTATATACGGCATATAAAATGCAAATATTACAAGATGTCTTTGGGAAAGAATTTTTAAATAAAATCATAAAAAAACTTACTCTTGGTAGAGTGAGTCTTAAAAATTAAATCATATACATATTAGAGCTAATATTAACCTCATCATTATTTACAGTATTAAATGCTTTATTTTCTAGTTTAGTAATTCGGTTGTCTAGCTTTTGCATTTGTCTTTCTAAACGAGAAATCTTTGCCTCATAATCATTACTATTCATATTAGAAGGATAAGTATTAAAAGGAATGTCAGGTCCAGCATAGAAGCTAGAACTATTTTGACTCGCTTGATATGGCATCATTCCTTGTTGCATTGGCATGGGCATCATGTTTGGTGTAAATGAAGAAGACATTTGTGAACTTTCAAAAAAAGCATTACGGTCTTTTTTCATAGGTATTCCTCCCTTTTCAATAAATAGTATATGTTTAATTTTTAAATAAGTTTCAAAGGATGTGATAATTATGCGACTTAGAAATGTCAAAAATGCAGAGGAAATTTTAGAAAACTGTTCTTTTTTAATTACCGAACCTCAAAAGTATAAGGGAAAGTTTCATAAACTTTTTGATAATGATAATCCAATTTGTCTAGAAATAGGGATGGGAAAGGGTAGTTTTTTAATCAAAAAAGCCTTAAATAATCCCAATATTAATTTCATAGGTATTGAAAAAATGAGTAGTATCCTAGCTCGAGCTATTCAAAATATTACTCCCCATAACTTAAAAAATATTAAAGTAATAAGATGCGATGCTTTAGAACTAGATGCTATTTTTAATAAAGAAATTGATACTATATATTTAAATTTTTCTGATCCATGGCCTAAAAGTAGACATGCCAAAAGAAGGCTGACATCACCTACTTTTTTAAACATATATGAAAAAATTTTTAAAAATAAAAAAACTATTTTATTAAAAACAGATAATACTTTACTTTTTGAAAGCAGTATTGTCTCTTTATCAACATTTGGTTATAAAATTAAAGATATTTCTTTAGATTTACACAATTCTGATAAAGTTTATGAAACAACGGAATATGAAGAAAAATTTTGTCAATTAAATGTGAAAATTAATTATTTAAAAGCTGAAAAAGAATAGTAAAAAACTTATTTTAATAATTTTCTAATGGGACAATCTATAGGGGTAAAAAGCAATGGACCATCATTAAGCGGTAACATTACGGGCATATTCTGATTCCACTTACACTCTCCACTTTTACTACTAGTTCTTCTTGAACCTTGACAATCGGAACAATATAATTCTTTACAATAAGCTTTTAATAACGAAAGTAAAGCTCTTTTATATTCTAAACTTAAATTTTCAGTTTGTAACATTTCTTTTAAAGTTTCAAATTCTTCTTTTGTAAAATCGTTTTTTTGGTATACTTTGTATTCTGGCATAATAAACTCACCTTTCAATGTGCAAATATGATAAACCTAAAAGATGGGTTTGTCAATTATTACTTAAGGTTAAATAAAAGTTCATAATTCTATTATACTACCTAAAAAATAAAAATTATGATATACTTAAAAACGAAGAGTAGGAGGCAACTTATGAAAAAAATTATACTTGCTCTTTTTGGTTTAATTTTAGTATGTGGTTGTACTAATATTAATAATTCTTCAATTGATGAGTTAGTTGAAGAAAGAATGAATGTTAATAGTAATATAGATAATGAATATCGGACAGGATATAAATATTATTTACCAAAAGGCTTAAATATTATTACGCAAAGTGATTATAATGAAAAGATTAATAGTGATCGATATACTTATTATTTATATGTTGATATAGTTTCTTATTATAATAAAGTTAAACAAGATTATAAGCCAAATAGTAAAGCCTGTTATTCTAAGGCTTTAGAACATAATAAAAAGTATGGATATTTAGAAATAAACCCAGTAAACGACAAATATTTGGTTGAAATAATGTATAATTATGCTAAAATAGAAGTGATAGTAAAAAAGGAAGATTTAAAAATTACTATCGTAAATGCAATGAGCATTTTAAATTCTATTAAATATAATAATAATATAATTAAGAATGTAATGGGTGAGAATGTTTTACATAATAAAGAAACAGAAATGAATATCTTTGAAACAAAGAAAACTGAAAGTAATTTTATTCATTATGAAGAAATATATGGTCAATATGAAGAAGAAACTCACGATTCAGATTTAATAGATTAAGGAAGGTGTAAAAGTGGGCTTATTAGGAAAAATAAAAAATGTTTTATTTGAAGAAGAGGAAATAGAAATACCAGTTTTTAAAAAGGAAGAAAAAAAAGAGGTTAAAAAAGAACAAACAGTAAAACCAGTAAGAAAAGCAACAGAACCAGTAAAAACTCAACCAAGAGTTCAAGAAAAACCAAAGGTAGTTAAGGAAGTAAAAGAAGATAACGAAAGAGAAACTTTTAAAACTGAACCAACTTTTCAATTCCCTGTTTTTGATGAAAATGAGTTTGCACAAGCGCCAACAAGAACTCGTACTAATAAGAGTGTAAGTTCTAAAAGTAATAGTAATAATCGTTCAAAAATTGATTTTGGCAGATTTGAAGAACCTAAAAAACCAAAAGAAGAAAAAAAGAAGTTTGTACCATCTCCGGTTATCTCGCCTGTATTTGGCGTATTAGATAAAAATTATGTAAAAAAAGATATAAGTAAAAAACTAGTTAAAGAAAAAGTTGTCAATATAGATGATGTAAGAAATAAAGCTTATGGTTTAGTTGAAGAACAAATAGAAAATGGTTTTACTGATAAAACTGTTCCTATTAAAGAAAAACCAGAAAAAACAATAACTGATTTACTAATAGATTCATCAAATGAAGAAATTGAGGTCGAAGATGAAAAAACAACTATAGACAAGCAAGGAGATACTCTTGATGTCTTAGATGAAATTAATAATGATATAAAAAAAGATAGCTTAGAAGATACTCTAGAAAGTGATTTATTTAATTTAATTGATTCAATGTATACAAATAAGGAGGATGAATAATGGACTTTTTAGCACAGTTTTTACCAATAGTTATTTACTTTTTATTAATAATTTTACTAATTGTTGGCATAATATTAGGTATAAAGGCAATTAATGCCATGAATAAGGTTGAAAAAGTTGTTGATGATGTTAATAAAAAGGTTGAATCTTTAAATGGATTTTTTAACATAATTGATTTTACAACTGATAAGATAGTAGCATTTAGTGATCGTTTAATTGATTTAATTACCTCGGCTTTTTCAAGAATATTTTTTAAGAAGAAAAAAAGTAAAGTTGATGATGAAGAAAGGGAGAATGAGGAATGAAAAAGAAAGGATTAGGAAAATTTTTAACAGGAGCAGCAATTGGGGGAGCATTAGGAGTTTTATTTGCTCCTAAAAAAGGTAGTGAATCTAGAAAAGAATTAAAAGAAAAAGCAACTGACGTTATTGAAAATGTTAAGAATGCTGATTATGCGCAAATAAAAAAAGAAATTGAAACGAAAATTGAAAATTTAAAAGAAGAAGTAAAAGATTTAGATAAAGAGAAAGCTTTAAACATTGCTAAAAATAAAGCAAAAGCGATAAAACAAAAAGCTGATGAAATTGTCAATTTAGCTATTGAAAAAGGAACACCTATTATGAAAAAGAAAGCTGAAGAGGCTAAAGAGAAGGCAATTGAGGTTTTAAATGCAACTATTAAAAAATTAGAAGATAGTCAAAAAAGTGAAACTAAAAAAACAACTAAAACAACTACTAAAAAGTAGTGTTTTTTTTGACAATAAATAGATAAAATGATATTATTTTTATAGTAGAGGAGCACGAATTATGAAAATGAGTAAAAAACAAAATATTGTAGCTAGTATTTTATTTGTTTTATTGTTAATTGTCGGAACGGTATCTTTAACAGTTTTTTCTAAAAATGTTCAAGAATCTTATGCTTTAGGAACACGAGTAGTTAGTGCGAATGTTTCAAATGGTGCAGATATTGTAGCTATTAGAGCTACGTCTTCATCTGGTATAGCCGGTTATTATGTGGGAACATCAGCAAACATTAATAGTGCTACTTTTTATAGTTCTAATTCAACTGCTTATAACGTTAGTTTGCTTAATGGTACTTATCATATATGGGTTAAAGATACAGCCGGAGGCACAGCCAAATATGCCTCAACTGTTACAGTAAAAAATTCATGCTCTAGTAACTATATCTCAAATGCTAAAGGTAATGGAACAATAAAGCACTGCTATTATACAGCTAATGGTTCATACCATGAAGAAACTATGTCAGATCAATTAGTTAAGTGTGCTGATGGTTATAAGCGAGACGAATCTAAAACGCAAATAACTAAAGATAGTTGTTCTTCATTATCTGCAGCATCTATTCAGGCTATGGGATTATCTAAAAAAGTTTGTTATAAAATATGGTCCTATTCATGTGTACCAACAGGTGGAGGAAGCACTTCAACAAATAATAGTTTAAGTATTTTAAGTGCTACAACCTCTGGAGATTGGACAAATTATAATAAAGAAATAACAGTTACAAGTAAAAAGGGTTCAAGTGAAATAGCAGGATACTATATTTCAACATCGTCTGCTAAACCTAATGCAAATTCTAGTTGGAATGCGACAAATTCGACAACTTGGAAAACTACTCAAGGAGCTGGAACTTACTACATTTGGGTAAAAGATACACAAGGAAACATTAGTAATTATAAATCAGTTACTGTATCTAAAATTGAAACTACAGCACCTCACATCGATTCCGTAATACCATCATCTGTAAATAAAAATTTAACAATTAATGCTTCAGATGAAGGAGGAAGTGGCATAGCCGGTTATTATGTAAGTACCGAAAATACTGCTCCTACTTTAAGTTCATCTTGGAATAATTCTAATTCTAATACTTTTTCTATAAATAAAGACCCAGGAGTTTATTATGTTTGGGTTAAAGATGCTGCTGGAAATATAAGTAGTAATCATAAAAAAGCGACAATTGCAGCTTCATCTAATACTGATAATAATTCTTTAGCATCTTTAAGTATTAAGGATGTTGAAATATCACCTGCTTTTGAAGCTGGAGTTACGGAATATACAGCTACATCTTCAATTTCTAAAATTGTTTTAGATGCTACTTTACAAGATAGTAATGCTAGTTTTGTTAAAAATTATGGTCCTCGAACAGTTACTTTAAAAACTGGCACTAATAATGTAAAAATTAAAGTCAAGAGTGCTTTAGGAAATACTAAAGAGTACAATATCAAAGTTACTTATAATGGTAAAAGTTCTTCTAAAGTAAGTTCTAAATTAAAAGATTTGGCATTAAATTCAGGAAATTTAACTTTTGATCCAAATATAACAGAATATAGAATGTATGTTCCAAGGTCTTTGGAAAAGTTAGAAGTTGAAGCATTACCTGAAGATGAAAATGCCACGGTTGATATTGAAAATCCCGAAAAATTACAATTAGGTGATAATAAAATAACTATTAAGGTTACGGCTACAGATAATACATCTACAACATATACTTTAAATATAATTAGAAAGAACACTGATCAAGTGTCAACTAACAATTATTTGAGTTCACTTGTAATTACTGGCTATAAAATTAACTTTTCAAGAGATGTACTAGATTATAAAATTGATTTAAAAAATAAAACTCACTTAAATATTAATGCCATTGCTGAGGATAGTAATGCTGAAGTTACTATTGATAATACAAAATCTCTAACTACAGATAGTGTAATACATGTTATGGTTAGAGCTGAAGATGGTTCAGCAAGAATTTATACAATTTCCTTTAATAAAGGAGGAATAAGTTTCTGGAAGATAATATTAATAATTTTAGGTAGTATATTCTTATTGTTATTAATTGGTTACATAGTACTTAGAATAATGGGTTATAATATTTATATAAACTTTGGGGTAATTAAAGATTTCTTCTTAAATTTATTCAGAAGAAATAAAGATGATTAAAACAATTTGCTAAAATGATCAAATGAGTATATAATAAAAGTGTAAGTGCTATACAAGGCATCTACACTGGGTGAAGACACCAGTCTAAGAATTACTTCTTAAACTCTGGTGTCTTTTATTTTAAATTATCCATTTTCTACGGAGTATTGGATTAACTTAATAAATGATAATAATAAAACATATCAAAGTTTAAAAGACGATATAGAATTATTAACATATAGATATAAAGAAGATAACAAAAAGAAATTTAATAATTAATCAGTATATTAAAGATGCTACCAAATTACAAAAATAACAGCATCTTTTTTTGTTGTAAAATTTAAGGTTTTTAATCCCAAAATATTGACAATTGGTTTTAGGGGGGGGGTATAATTGGAGTAGAAAAGTAAAAAAGGTGATTAATGTGGGATTAAAAAATAAAAAGAAAATAATAGCAATAATACTAATAGTAGTAATAGTATTAATTAGTGGAATAACATATGGATATTGGAATAAAGAATATATAGGAAAAGAAAATACAAATAATTTTAATTGTTTAAAAATAACTAAAATAAGTGAAACTAGTGGAATAACATTAAATAACGCTTATCCAATAACAGATGAAGAAGGAATAAATAATCCAAATAATATGTATGAAGTACAGATAAAAAATACATGTAACTTAATGGTACAGTATAATGTAATAGCCAATGTAATAA
>CANPXJ010000040.1 GCA_947585915.1 uncultured Bacilli bacterium
ACTACAACCACCTTGTATTCATTATATCAAATTTTCTTTGCGAAGATATTTTTATTAAATTTACTCTTTTTGGCTGTAGTGATGATTAAAACTTGCTTAATCCAGCAACATGTGTTAAATTATATATACAGAAATGGATGTGTTAAACATGTTAGAAACTATATTATTAATTGTATCAGTATTATTAATTGCCATAGTATTATTGCAAAGTAATAAAGCAAGTGACGCTAGTCAAATAATATCTGGTGGTAATGCAACTTTATTTCAAAAACAAAAAGAACGTGGAGTAGAATTATTAATAACACGTTTAACAATGATTTTAGGAATAATATTCTTTGTAATTTCTTTTATCTTATTTTTAAAGTAATTTCTTATAAAAGAAATTATTTTTTAAAAGGGTGATTAGATGAAAAATAAAAAAGGTTTTACATTAGTAGAATTATTAGTAACCATTGGTTTAATAGGTTTAATAGGTAGTGTTGTAGCTATTAATATGGTTAGTTTAAGTCAAAAGCAGGAAAAAAAAGAAAAAGATAGAATAAGAAATATTGTGGAAGCAGCAGCAGAAGTCTGTTTTTCTAAAGAAAGCAACGAAGACATTTGTAAAAGCATTACGGAATTAGTAAACAACAATTATCTAAAAAGTTCAGTAGTTAAAGGTTATGAAAAATGTAAAATAGCTAGTCCAAGTATCGAAATGACTTGTGATTAAAAGAAAATTAAATATGAAGTAATTTTCTTTTTTTTTATAGATTTATTAGAAAAAAATACTATTTTTCTCTAAGTAATTTTTAAAATTTAGTTAAAAATTATGAACAAAATAAGAAAAATAGCGATTTTACAAGAATAATAAGATATGCTAATGTAACTTGTGGATGCTCAAAGTTTCTCTAGGTGTTAGAGCTTTCCTTTAAAAAGAAATTTTTAAGGAGGCTGATAATTATGAGAGATAAGACGTTTGATCGAATAATTATAGTGTTACTGATAATAACATTAATACTACTAGTAATTTACTAGTAGAAGTTATAACATAAAGATAAATCAAAAGACGTTTTGGTTGATACAAAAAAGCACCGAATGCCACAGGGGGTCATGCGGTGTTTTCCCAAAAGGAAAGCACTAGGCCAAAAAAGGCTTTGTGTATCCAATTAAATTTTATAATAACTTTTAAAATAAATCAATCTCAAAATCGAATTAGTGTTAAGTGACTTCTTTTTTTAATGCGTAAAATAGAAGAAAGTGATAAAATATAATCATAAAGAGGGATTAAAAATGAAAGAAAAAATAATCGAAATATTAAAACCAGTTCATAAAGCTTTAGATAGCATTGAAATTAATGATTTAATAGGTTTAAAAACAACAGAAGAATATAAAGAATTATGTGAAGAATTAGAAAAACTAGTTTTGGATTGTGTTGTCTTTAAAACAAAAAAAGATAAATATATTCTCCTTGAAAACACACCGGGAATTAAGATGGGAAGACTAGACTTAAATAAAAAAGGTTTTGGTTTTTTAGTACTTGATAAAGAGGATGATATTTATATTGGTAAAAACAATTTAAATGGTGCAATTGATGGCGATATTGTTATTGTCGAAATTGAAAATAAAGCCTTAAAAAAAGAAGGAAGAGTAATTAGAATTGTTAAAAGAGATTTAAAAGATGTTGTCGGTGAACTTATAAAAGTTGATGACAAGTTAGCTTTTAAGCTTGATGATTTCAAAAAAAATATTGAAATTGTTTTAGATGAGAGTACTTTACACAATTGTGTAGAAGGACATAAAGTTTTAGTTCATATTGATAAAGAATTAGGAAAGAATAAATACCTTGGTAAAGTTAACGCAATAATTGGTCATAAAGATGATCCAGGTATTGATATTTTAAGTATTGCTTATAAACATGAAATATATGATAAATATTCTGATGAGGTCTTAAAAGAAATTGAACTGATACCTGATGAGGTTGATGAAGCTGATTTAAAAGGGCGAAGAGATTTAACTAATGAAGTAATTTTCACCATTGATGGTAAAGATACCAAAGATGTTGATGATGCTATTTCAATCGATGTTAAAAATGGTAATTATATTTTGGGAGTGCATATTGCTGATGTTTCAAACTATGTTAAAGAAAATACGGCTTTAGGAGATGATGCTTTTAATCGCGGAACTTCTTCTTATTTAGCTGATACAGTTATTCCCATGTTACCGCATAAATTATCTAATGGAATTTGTTCCTTAAACGAAGGAGTAATTCGTTTGTCTATGTCTTGTGTCATGGAATATGATAAAACCGGTAAATTAATTAATTATGATATCTTTGAAAGCTATATTAAGTCTCGTAAAAAAATGAATTATGATGATGTTAATTCTATTTTAATAGATAATGTTACACCAAGCGGATATGAAGAATTTAAAGATAAATTACTAACTATGCAAGAACTAGCTCATATTTTAAGAAAACAACGAGTAGAAAGGGGCTATATCAATTTTGACTCTAGTGAAGCCAAAATAATTCAAGATGAAACTGGGAAAGCTATTGACATTAAAAAAAGAGAACAAAAAGAAGGAGAAAAATTGATTGAAGATTTTATGATTGCGGCTAATGAATGTGTGGCAAGTCATATTTACAATATGAATTTACCATTTATTTATCGTGTTCATGACAAACCTAGTACTGAAAAAATAGATGAGTTTATTACTTTAGTTCATTTATTAGGCTACCATGTTAAATATAATCCTCATGATTTAACACCTAAAGGTATGCAAGCTTTACTTGATGGTTTAAAAGATAAAAAAGAATATCCAATTTTATCATCATTATTACTGCGTAGTATGAAAAAAGCTATTTATAGTAAAGATAATATAGGGCATTTTGGTATTGCCAGTCAAAGTTATACGCATTTTACTTCGCCAATCCGCCGTTTTCCAGACTTAACAGTTCATCGTTTACTCAAAAAATATTTAGTTGAAAAAGATATGAGTATGACTACTATTTCTAATTTGGAGGGAACTTTAGTAGAAATTGCGGAGCATTCATCGGAAAGAGAAAGAGCAGCAGTTGATGCCGAAAGAGATGTTAATGATATGAAAATGGCTGAGTATATGGAAGACCATATTGGTGAGAAATATGAAGGCTTTATTAACACTATTACGGATTATGGAATGTTTGTCGAACTTCCCAATTTAGTAGAAGGATTAATCCATGTTAAATCATTAAAGGGAGATTACTTTACTTATGTACCTGATCTTTTATCAATGGTGGGCAAGTCATCTAAAAAAACGTATCGTTTGGGCGATCATGTTAAAGTAAGATGTGTAGGAGCATCAAAAGAAACAAGTCAAGTTGACTTTGAATTAGTTGAGGAACAAAATGGAAATAAAGAATAAAAAAGCTTATTTTGATTATGAAATATTAAAGGAATATGAAGCAGGCATTGCCTTAGCTGGAACTGAAATAAAATCGGTTAGAAAAGGTGCTGTCAGCCTAAAAGATAGCTTTGCTCGAATTAAAAATAATGAAGCTTACGTTATCAATATGTATATTGAAAAATACGATGAAGCCAGTATTTTTAATCATGACCCGAGACGGGAAAGAAAGCTTTTGTTGCATAAAAAAGAGATTTTGAAAATAAAAAAAGATTTAGAACAAGAAGGCTATTCTTTAATTCCTTTAAAAATGTATTTTGTTAAAAATAAGGCTAAACTTTTAATTGGTATAGCTAAAGGTAAAAAATTATATGATAAAAGAGAAAGCATAAAAAAAAGAGATTTAGAAAGACAAAATAGATATTAATTATTCTTTAATACTCTAGTTTGTCCTTTTTTTGTCTCAAAATATTCTTTAGGTGTCATTTCATATATTGTTTGAACTAATCCACAATTTTTACATGTTCTTTCGTAATGTCCCATGTTACTAGCCGGTTTATTTTGGCTTAAACAAATTGTATTATATAGGGGATGACTATAAGAATAATTCCAATCTGAAAAATTGTGATTACAAGTGCATTTATTTTCTTCCATTTAATAAAACCTCTTATCTTACCTTTAGTATAAGATAGAACAATTGAAAAGTAAAGCATATTAAAACCTATCTTAATTAGATTTCATAATATATTATGGGAGGGAACTATTATGAAGTGTAATAAAATGGGTGAGCCAAGGTATAATTGTTATATTATGGGTCCAACTGGTCCCACTGGCCCTCAAGGGTTGCCTGGTACTAAAATAATTGTTGAAAGTACAACAACAGTAGAAGCGGGGAATAGTGCCCAAGTCTTTGCCAATGAAAAAGATAATGAAATACTTTTAAATTTTGTTATACCTAAAGGAGAAATTGGTCCAATGGGTTCTCAAGGAGCAATAGGACCTGAAGGCAAACAAGGAATTCCAGGCCCAACTGGTCCCGAAGGAAAAAAAGGAGAAAAAGGTGAAAGAGGAGAAACAGGTCCAGAGGGCAAACAAGGTATTCAAGGCGCAGAAGGGCCCCAAGGTCCTCAAGGTGTTCAGGGAATTCCCGGTCCCCAAGGGGCAATAGGACCAATAGGTCCTAAAGGGGATAAAGGTGAAAAAGGTGACATAGGTCCGATCGGCCCAACTGGTCCTCAAGGAGATATGGGACCAAGAGGCTTACCGGGTGAAAAAGGGGAAATCGGTCCAACTGGACCAAAAGGTGATGCTGGACCCCAAGGAGAAATAGGCCCCAAAGGAGAAAAGGGAGATCCAGGTATATCTATAGCTACTTTACAAGCCTATGGAGGTAAGTACAACAATTATACAGCAAGCATTCCTGCTGTTAAAGGCGGTTGGGTGCAAATGCCTCTACCATTTAGCATGCCTAGTATTAACATTAAAGAAGATAATGAGGAAGAAAATGCTTTAGTACCTGAACAAGATGGGATTTACGAAATTAATTTTTTTGCCAAATTAGCTACCAATAAACCAACCGAACTGACAGTTATTGTAAGACAAAACCAAGTAAATATTCCGTCTTCAGTTACAACAAAAAAACTTAATCAAGATGTTGAAGAAATTTTTAGTGGTAGCATTATTGCTGATTTAAAAGCTGATGATGTCATTGATATGGAATATTCGGCAACGGATGAGGATGTAATGGTTGAGTTTGGTAGCGGAGTTACAGCTCGTCTTACCATAAAAAAGATTGATGAAAGCGAATAAATATAGGTTTAATTAACATTTTTTGTTAATTGTAACCTATATCTTTTTTTGATATAATATTAAGTAGAAATTTAAAGGAGGAACGCTCTATGAAAGTTATTTTATTAAAAGATGTTAAAAAACAGGGAAAAAAAGATGATATCATTGAAGTATCCGATGGTTATGCGCAGAACTTTCTGATTAAAAATAATTTAGCAGTTCCAGTAAGTAAAACGAGTACAAATATTTTAAATAAAGAATTACAAGTTCGTCAAGAACAGGAAGACGCTTTAATTGCCCAGTGTAATAAGATAAAAAAGGAATTAGAAAATAAAGAAATAACTTTTAAAGTAAAAACAGGAGCCCAGGATAAAGTTTTTGGTAATGTTTCGACTAAACAAATTAGTGAAAAACTAAAAGAAATGGGATATAGTATTGATAAAAAGAAAATAAATATCAAAAGTCCTCTTGATTTTTTAGGTACTCATAATGTCGAAATTAAACTTCATAAAAAAGTAATATTTAATATCAGAATTATTTTAACAAAGTAGGTGAGAAAATGGCTGTAAGAAAGATGCCTCAAAATTTAGAAGCGGAAATGTCAGTTTTAGGTGTAACATTTTTAAGTAAATCAGCTTTAGAAAAAGTATGTGAAGAAATTAGTGAAGATATGTTTTATAGTGAAGAAAATAAGAAAATTTTTAATGCTATAAAAGATTTATATAATAATCATACAGCTGTTGATGTTACTACTTTAGCTGAAGAGTTAGATAAAAAGAAAAATTTAAGTTCAGTTGGGGGCATTGAATATATAACTGAAGTTATAGATTCCGTTGCTACGGCTTCTAATGTTGATTATTATATTAACATTGTTAGAGAAAAAGCGGTCTTACGCAATTTAATTGATACAGCCACGAAAATTGCTACTGATGCTTATGATAACGAAGACAATATTAATGATGTTTTAGATAATGCCGAAAAAGATATTTTACAAGTGATTAAAGCCCGAAAAACAACCGAGTTTATTTCTATTGGGGAAGCTTTAAGAAAAGCGCAAGAGAATCTAGAAAGATTAGCGCAAAATAAAAGTGAAATTACAGGTATTCCTACGGGTTTTTATGATTTAGATAAGGCAACTAGCGGCTTGCATGAAGGCGAAATGATTATTATTGCTGCTCGTCCTGGTATGGGAAAAACAGCTTTGGCTTTAAATATTGCTACGAATGCAGCTTTTAATACGGATAAGGCTGTGGCTATTTTCAATTTAGAAATGCCAGCTGAACAATTAGTTAATCGTATGCTTAGTGCTATTGGGCAAATTGATTCTAAAAAATTACAAACCGGAAATATGCAACATAACGATTGGAAAAGATATAATGAAGCTATGAGTCAACTAGCTGATACAAATATTTATATTGAAGATGACGCTGGTATTACCGCAGGTGAAATTAAAGCTAAATGTCGTAGACTTGCTGCTTCTGATAAAGGCTTAGGCCTAGTTGTAATTGATTATTTGCAGCTAATAACCTCAGGTGGTAAAAGGAACGAATCGCGTCAACAAGAAGTATCTGATATCTCAAGAGCATTAAAAACCATGGCTATGGAATTAAAGGTTCCAGTTATTGCCTTAGCTCAACTTTCTCGTAATGCTGAAAAAAGAGAAAACAATCAACCAATGCTTGCTGATTTACGTGAATCAGGTTCTATTGAACAGGATGCAGATTTAGTAATGTTTATTAATCGAAAAGATTATTATAAAGAAAAAGGCCAATTAAATAAAGAAACAAATGTCCCATGTGATATAATTATAGCTAAGCATCGTAAAGGTTCAACTGGTAAATTTGAATTATTATTTGAACTTAATATGAGTAATTTCCGAAATTATATTGCCAATGTGGAAGAATATTAAAAAAGGTGATTTGATGAAAGCAAGAAGTGTTATTGTTTGTACTTTAATTACTATGATTATTACTAGTTTAGTTTTTATTATGGGCTTTCTTGATAAAAAAGCAGAGCCAGCTAAAGAGGTTTATCAAGTATATTTAGATGGTAAAAAATTAGGAGCAATTGATAATAAAGAGCAACTTTATTCATTAATAAATAAAGAACAAAGTACTATTAAAGATAAATACGAAGTTGATAAAGTTTATCCTCCTAATGGCTTTAATATAACTAAAGACGTAACTTATAGTAATAAAGTTAGTGATGTTAAAGATGTTTATGAAGAAATTAAAGAAGAAAAGCCTTTTACGATAAAAGGATATGTTATAACTATAAAATATAAAGATGAAAAGAAAAAACCAATACAAATTAATGTTTTAGACCAAAATGTATTTAAAGAAGCTTTAGATAATTTAATAACTTCATTTATTCCTGAAAATGAATATCGTGCTTATATGAATGATACTCAAGTGGAAATTGTGGAAACTGGTTCTTTAATTGAAACCATTTATTTTGATGAAACAATTACTGTTAAAGAAGCTTATATTACAACTGATGATAAGATTTATACTGATGTGCAAGAATTGAGTCAATATTTAATGTTTGGTAATAAACCTACTGAAGAAAAATATACCGTAAATCAAGGAGATACCATATCAACTGTTGCCTTTAATCATAAATTAAATGAAGCTGAATTTTTAATAGCTAACCCTAGTTTAAAAAGTGCTGATAGTTTGCTTTCGATTGGCCAACAAGTTAATATTGCTCTTATCAATCCCATTGTTACTTTAAATTATGAGATGCATGTTGTCGAAGATGTCGATATTGATTATGAGGTTGAAACTACTTATGATGATACGCAATTAACTACCTATAGTGAAGTTACGCAAGCAGGAGTAAAAGGTGTAAATAGAATTACTAAGAAAGTCAAATATGCTAATGGTGAAGAAAATCAAGGAGCTGTAATCGTTTCTTATGAAACTATAAAAGAACCACAAACGGAAAAAGTTATTAAAGGTAGTAAAAAACCAGCTTATTCTGAAGGTGGAGGGGGTTATACATCAGGTACTTACATTGATAATGGTGCTTCTTGGGCATGGCCAACTAATTCACCTTACATTTTAACAAGCCCTTATGCTTATCGTTGGGGAAAATTACACGATGGATTAGATATATCAGGAACAGGTTATGGTTCACCAATTTATGCTTCTTTAGATGGAGTTGTTGTTCATGCTGGAAATGCTGGTTATGCTGGTTCATCTGCAGGAATAAATGTCATTATTAATCATGAAAATGGTTATTACACTCTATATGCGCATATGTCTAGTGTCTCAGTTTCAGTTGGTCAAAGAGTTTCGCGTCGTCAAAAAATAGGAGCAATGGGTAAAACTGGTGTGGCTACTGGTACTCATGTGCACTTTGCAGTATGGGTGGGCGGAATTCCATATCATGGGGGAAAATCAATAAACCCATTGGAGTTATGGTCATGATGAAGGTAAGTGTACTAGCTAGTGGTTCAGAAGGTAATTCAACTTATGTTGAAACTTTAAGGCATAAAATACTTATTGATTTAGGAATGAATGTGAAATATATTAAAGAAAAATTACAAGAGCTTGAAGTTATGCCAGAAGATATTGATATCATCTTAATTACTCATGTTCATAATGACCATATTGCTGCTTTAGATAAATTTATTAAAAAATATCAACCAACAGTTTGTTTAAGTCAAAAAATGTTCATGGAAATACCTGCTATTAAAGATTACGAACATATCATTATTTATGATGACCAAATTGTTTTTGATAATTTAACAGTTGAGATATTTAAGACATCCCATGATACAAGTGATTCAAGAGGGTTTGTTCTTACTTCCGATGGTTCATCACTTGTTTATGTAACAGATACTGGTTATTTAAACCAACGCCATTTTCCTAAACTAAAAAATAAAAATATGTATATTTTTGAAAGTAATCATGATGTTGATATGCTAATGAATGGGAAATACCCTCCATGGCTAAAAAAGAGAGTGGTTGGTGATAAAGGCCATTTATCAAATAAAGATTCTTCTTTATATTTATCAAAATTAATCGGTGATAAAACAAAAAAAATTATTCTAGCTCACTTAAGTAAAGAAAATAATAGTGAAGAAGAAGCTTTAAAAACCATAAAAGAAGTATTTAATGAGTACGATATAACCTTTGATAATATAGAATGTGCCAGACAAAAAGAAAAAACTGAGGAAGTTATAATATGATAAAAATTATTGCTCTTGGTAAAATCAAAGAAAAATATTTACAAGAGTTAATCAATGATTATTTAAAAAGAATTAATAAATATCATAAATTAGAAATTATAGAACTTAAAGACTCAAATAATTTAAAAAGTGAAGCTGAGGATATTTTAAAACATATTAATGAAAAAGATTATGTTATCTGTTTAGATATCAAGGGTAAAGAAATTAGTTCTAATGAATTAGCTGAAACAATTAATCAAACCTTTATTCATTATAGCAATTTAGATTTTGTAATTGGTAGTAGTGAAGGATTAGATGAAAAAGTAAAAATAAAAGCTCATCAATTAATATCCTTTTCTAAATTAACTTTTCCTCATGGCTTATTTCGAGGACTTTTGCTAGAACAAATATATCGTAGTTTTAAAATATTAAATAATGAAAAATATCATAAATAATAACAAGGCTGTTAATAACCTTGTTATTTATATACTCTAGATTTTTCTTTTTGACTATTTTCATATAAATCTGATAATCTTTTTAAATCTTTTAAATCACTATTTAAATCAATACCAATATCATTTTGATTATAGTTTTTTAAATCAGTGTCATGTTTAGTAAAATTAACTATATTATCAATTGATTTGTTATTATTATGATTTTTAATTATATTATTAAAAATAGTATTTAATTCTTCATCTAAATTTTGGCAATTAAATTCTATTGGCAAAGTCTTATTAATCGGAAATAATATGTGGCAAATGCTATTTAAAGATTTAAAATAGCTATTTTGAAAAAATTCTTTAATGATAAAACTGATTATATCACCAAATAAATATTTATAAACATCTTTAGGCATATTATTTGTATTTAAATAACTATCTATTATTTCATAATCACCTTTAATATTCTTGATTTTTAATAAATCGACTCTAATATTATAAAGTGTTGTTCCCTCTATTATTACTGAATCACATAGATTAATTCTTAATGATAATTTATTGTCTATTCCATAATTAGAAGATGTTAAATGATATCCTATTTTCGTCGTTTTTTTAAATAATTCTAACCAATTTTCACATAGATTTTTATTTTGTTCATTTAAGTTTTTATTTTTTAGTTCTTGATAATTTTGGATTATAATGTTTTCTTCATTATTACTAACTGTTATAACTTGACTTTTTTTACCATTAGAAATATTAATACTTTCTCCATCATTTAAAATAAGGTTATTCATTCCATTGATTTTAATAATTTTCATAAATCTTTTTCTCCTTAGTTGTGTATTATATTAAATTAAATAATAATAGTCAACGTCTTAAATTTATTATATAATTTAATTAGGAAGTGAGTAATAAAATGATCGGTAATAGTTGGGATGATAAATTAAAAATAATTTGGGAAAGCGAAGGATTTAAAAAATTTTTACAGGTTATTCAAAAAGAATATGATAGTAAAACAATCTTTCCACCAAAGAACTATGTTTTTGAGGCTTTAAAAAGAACACCTTATGAAAATGTCAAAGTTGTTATTGTTGGTCAAGACCCATATCATGGAGTTGGAGAAGCTCATGGTCTTTCTTTTTCCGTTCAAAAAGGAATCAAACTCCCTCCTTCTTTGCAAAATATTTATAAAGAATTAGAAAGTGATTTAGGAATAAAACCAGCTTTAGATGGAGACCTTTCTAAATGGGCAGATGAGGGAGTACTACTTTTAAATGCCGTTTTAACCGTAGTTAAAGATAAACCGGCATCCCATCGTAATTTAGGGTGGGAACGCTTAACTGATTATATAATTAAAATTATAAATCAAAAAGAAGAACCCGTTGTTTTTATTCTTTGGGGAAATTTTGCTAAAGAAAAAAAGAAATATATCACTAATCCTAAACATTTAATTTTAGAATCAGCCCATCCATCTCCTTTTTCAGCTAACTATGGTTTTTTTGGCAGTCGACCTTTTTCTAAGACTAATGCTTTTTTAGAAAAGAACAATCTTAAACCTATTAATTGGGATTTAAATTAAAAAAAGTTTAAATTATACTTAAACTTTTTTTATAAATTAGGGTTTATCATATTAGTTTTTTCTTGAACATTTTTTAGTGCTCCATAAGTTGTAGAATAGTTCATATATTCGTTAATAAAATCCTTAATTAAATCATTGTTCATAAAATTGTTTTCAATTTGATTCATGTCCCTTTCAGTTAAATCATTTATATTAATGACGTTTTTAGTATCAACGTTTTTGATATTAACACTATTTTTTTGAGTTATATCTAAATTGATTTTAAATTGATTATCTTTATAGTTAATTTCTAAATAAGTTTTAATGTTAGCAGAATTACGATCTTTTTGAGTAGTAGTTGATGTATATTTTCCTTTAATCACTTCATCTTTATTTTGAGGATTAAGTTTTATTACATAATCTAAATCAATTTTAGTTGTGGTATATTCATTTACTGTAATAGTTGCTATTTCATTATTTTCATCAAAAAATTTTATATTATATTTATTTTTGCTTTCTTTTTTTACTATGATACTTTGAGTTGATTTAGTAACTTTATCTTCATTCCAAATATCAGAAGAATAGGAATATATGTAAAAATTATAAGTATTGTCATAAATATCCAATTTAAAAAGTTCTTGTTTCTTTTCGTCATAAGCATTTATTCTTATTAATTGATTGGTTAATAATTTTGTATATATACATAATTCAAAATTTTCACCTTCATAATTACTATTATCTTCTTTTAAGGAATCTATTAATTTATCTTCTTCAACTTCCATTAAAGTGGCCAACAATTCCTTAGCTTTACTATCATTAGCTATATCATTTATAACATTATCTATTATTTCTTTTTGTCTTTCTTTAGTTAATAAAAGAGTTGATTTTTTCACTTTTATATCTTTATTATTTACTTTAATAGTAACATTTTGACTTGTATAATCTTTTTTAGTTAAAGATTTTAGAAATGAATTTTTGAAAAATGTTAGTAAATAAACATAATCTTCTTTTGGAGTTTTATTTATATTTTCATACATTTCCCAAAATTCGGCAGTACTACCTAAACTAATAGTTTTAGAATACAATTCTGGTATATTTGCATATAAGTTTTGGCTGTCAGCTAAAATATTGGCACTAATTACTTTATCATCTTTTTTTAAAGCTCCAACATCAGCATATATTTTTTTACTATTTTCATCTATATCAAATTCTAATTCATAATTATAATTGGAAAACATAGTATTTCCATCATCATAATCTATTTTAGCATTTACTGAATATTTTCCTTGAGATGTATCTACTAAACTTTTTTTATTTATCATACTACTTGCTTTAGTAGCAACAAAATTAACTGACCTTTCAAATATCTTTTGAGGAGTATTTAAAAATATAAAATAGTAAGCCGTAAAACCTGATACTCCTAACAATAAAATTCCCACAATTCCAATAAATAATTTTCTAATCTTACTCACACTAACCACCTTTTTTAATAATTATCTTTATCTATTAATACTTTTTCTTCTAAAATAGTATTGTAGTATTCTCTTTTAACTATACCATGAATTTTTCCTATAATATTATTAGGGAATTTACTTAGTGTTTCATTTAATGTTTTAGCATATTTGTCAAAATAACTTTTAGTAGCCTCAATTGTTTCATTGCTTTCATTAAAATCATTTATAATATCTTTAAAACCTCTATTTTCAATTAATTCTGGATAATCTTCTTGTAATTTAAGAATTGTTTCATATCCTTCTTTTATTTTGGTATCAAATTCAATATTAGATACTTTTTTAACTTTTAAATTTTCAATTTCTTTAAATAATTCTATATCTAAATCAAGATTCTTTTTAACCAGATGAGAAGTTCTAACAATATAATCGTACCTTTTTTGTAAATGTTCACTAATAATTTCTTCAGCTTTAATAAGTTTAATATTCAAAGTTTGCAAGCGATTATAAATTAGTTTATAGCCTATTCCTAAAATTCCAATTATTATAACAAGACAGAGTAAAATAATTACTATTTTTAACATTTTTATCACTTCCTACTCTAAATAAAGTATATCATATATTTTTTTAAAATTAAATTTATATTATAATGAAAGTGGTGAGTTTATGACAATAAAAAGAATAATAGTAGGAGAGTTAGAGACAAATTGTTATATATTAAGGATGGGAAAAGATACGATTATAATTGACCCTGGGGATGAAGTGGAAGAAATAAAAAAGGAAGTAGGAAGTGGGAATGTAAAGACAATTTTAATTACGCATTTTCATTTTGATCACATAGGAGCTTTAGATGAACTACTAAAGTATTATAAAGTTAAGGTTAATGATTTTTCTAAAGTTGAAGGTCTAAAAGTTATTAAAACTAAAGGACATACAAATGATTCTTTAACTTTCTATTTTCCTAAAGAAAAGATAATGTTTTGTGGTGATTTTTTATTTAAAAATTCTTTTGGTAGAACAGATTTAGAAACTGGTAGTAGTAGTATGATGATAGAAAGTCTTAAATTAATTAATAGTTATAATGATGATATAAAATTGTATCCTGGCCATGGGCAACCAACAATGCTAGGACAAGAAAAATTATATTTTACTAATTATATAAATTATTTAGAAAACGATTGGTGAATTGGAGAAGTAAAAGCAACTAGCAAAGCAAGAAAATAAAATGGAAAAGTAAATGCAAAAAAAATTGGTATT
>CANPXJ010000041.1 GCA_947585915.1 uncultured Bacilli bacterium
ACATTTTTATTATTATACTATAATCAGACTTATTTCCGTTTTTTTATTAAAAACGGAATTCCAAATGAAAATTAACGGACAAACTACTTATACGAAAAAATTATTGTATCAAGAACATATGTTTGATATAATATGTATACGAGGAGGTATCTTATGAATCAGGATAAAATGCATTTAATAAATAAAATATTTAATAATGAAACAATTAGAACTGTTTGGGATAAGGAACAAGAAAAATACTTTATAAGTGTTGTCGATATAGTTGGTGTTGTTTCAGAAAGTGATAATCCGAGAAATTATTGGAAAGTTTTAAAACATAGACTAAAACAGGAGGGAAATGAGTCGGTTACAAATTGTAACCAACTGAAATTGAAAGCTTCTGATGGCAAATATTATAATACTGATGTTGTTGATATTGAAGGAATGTTTAGAATCATTGAAACAATTCCTAGTAAGAATGCAGAGCCAATAAAGCAATGGCTTGCAAAACTTGGAAGTGAGAGAATAGAAGAAACATTTGATCCTTCGCTAGCAGCACAAAGAGCGATAGACTTATATAGAACCAAGGGCTATGATGAAAAATGGATTGCTAAAAGAATAAAAGGTATTCAAGATAGAAAACAACTTACTGATGTATGGAAAGATGGTGGAATTACTGAATCAAAAGAATATGCAATTCTAACAAATGAAATTTATAAAGAATGGTCTGGCATGACTGCAAAAGAGTATAAATCATTTAAAGGCCTTAGAAAAGAATCGCTCCGAGATAATATGTCTGATGTTGAAGTTGCACTAGCTGATTTAGGAGAAATTGCAACCAGAGAAATTGCCAAAAAGAAAAATCCACAGGGTTTAAATGAAAATGTTGAAGTAGCAAGACGTGGTGGTAAAATTGCTGGCAATGCAAGAAAAGACTTGGAAAATGAAATTGGCCAAAGTGTAGTTACTAGTAATAATGCATTAAACTACGAATATGTAGATAAAAAAGAAATTGAAACGAAATAGAGGTGAAGTAAATGAAAATAGAACCATTTGATTTTTCAAGAAACGTAAATAAAATAGAACTATATCAACACTTATGTTATTATCACAATGAAGCGGATAATAGTATGTATATAATTGATGAAAATAAACAATTGGCTTTTTCTAATTTTAAGGAATTATATCATTTATTAAAAGAAGAATATCGTGAATATAGTAAAGTTAAAAATTATAAATATATACATTCTAATTGCATATATAGTCAATATGCTGATAATATTACTAAAGCTTATGTAAAACCTACAAATGTTAATTCTTATAAAATGCTAAATAGTAATTTATATGATATTCAGGATTATATTACAACTGGATTCGGAGATATATTTTACCTTGAAGAAGGAAATGTTTTTGATAAAAGTAAAATAGATGATTTTCTTGGTAAAATTTGTTGTGTTAAATTAAAAAATTATAATGTTTATGTCGGTCAAGTAGATATTAAATTATCCGATTCTGTTGAAGATAAGATTGAAAGTATTTCAGTTTTATTTCTGGGACAATGGAAACAAATATATATAAGTGATATTGATAAAATAAAAATAATTGAAGAGTAGTTACACATTGACTATCCCCAGGTGGTGATGGTGCTGAGGTAATCTACGCTCTTCGAAATGATGACACCTTACCATCATTAATAGCTGAGGAATTAGAAAAAGAAGGTCAAAATGTACGTAAATACTATCAAAGAAGATTACCAAGCAATCCTGCTCAAGATTATTATTTTATGCACAGAAATACAGGTAATACTGAATCTATAATTGTTGAATATGGTTTTTTAGATAGTCCAGGGGATGATGTTAACCAACTTAAAAACAATTATGAACAGTATGCTGAGGCGGTTGTACGAGCTTTAGCTGATTATATAGGAGCAACATATATACCAGTTGTTGGTTCTGATTACTATGTGGTCCAAAAGGGAGATTCCTTATGGTCGATTGCTAAAAAATTAAATACTACTGTGGATGAATTAAAACGATTAAATAATTTAACTTCAAATAATTTAGCTATAGGACAAGTTTTAAAAATACCTGGTAGTAGTCCAACTGAAAATACCGATGAATATTACATTGTGAAATCAGGAGATACTCTTTATAGTATAGCTAGAGAAAACGGTTTAACTGTCCAAGATATAATAAATCTAAATAATCTAAGCTCAACCAATTTAAAAGTAGGCCAACGTTTAAAATTAAAAGCTACAATACCAAGTACTCAAACCGATGAAAATATTTACATAGTTGTTAAAGGTGATAGCCTTTATGCTATTGCTAATCGATTTAACATAAGTGTTCAAGATATAATCGATGCTAATAATTTAAAATCAACAGCTTTAAGTATTGGTCAAAAATTAATTATTCCTAGTCAAAATAACAATTCAGAGTTATACACAGTTGTTTCAGGAGACACATTATATAAAATAGCTAACAAATTTAATGTTAGTGTCGATGAATTGAAAAAAATAAATAATTTAACTAACAATACTTTATCAATTGGACAAAAACTAAAAATTCCATCTAAAGATAATTATATTTCATATACCGTTAAAAGTGGCGACAGTCTATATGGGATAGCTCGAGAATTTGGAACAACTGTATCTACAATCCAATCTATCAACAACTTATCAACAAGCAATTTAAGTGTTGGTCAAAAATTATTAATTCCTAAAAATTAAAAAATTAGCTGTCATTATAACAACTAATTTTTTAATGTAATTCTTTACAAATTCCAGGATCGGGAATATAAAAACAATGACTTTTGTATCTTCCAGCAAATTCTTGATCGTACCAGGTGGTTTTGCAATTCGCTCCTTTAGCTGGAGCATAAAACCATAAAGAATTAGTTGCTGGATGATAGTATTCTCCTCTTAAAACTCTTTCGGCTAAACTTTTTTCCAAAGTAGTGGGTACCCCATTAAATAAAGAACTTTGGGTACCAGTAAATTGATTTTTTTGATAAATTGCCTCGGTTATAGTTCTAATATTTTTAAAAGTTAAACAATCTGCTAAAGCTCTATTTACAACAACATTTCCTACCATAAGCATGCCTAGATTTCCTTCACCCAATGCTTCAGCTCGCATGAGTCTAGCTAACAATTCTAATTCCTTAGTTGTATAGTTTATTATCATAGCATCACCTAAAATATCATATGAAAAAGACTAGTAAATTGCTAATAATCATGCTATAATAAACATATATTTTAAAAAGGAAGCTTTCTAAAATATAAATTTAGGGGATTAGTTTAATGGTAAAATAGAAGTCTCCAAAACTTGCGTCTTGGGTTAGTGTTCCTGATAAAAAATGCCCGTATCTTCCGTATATTATTAATCAAAAAAAGCAAAAAAATTAAAAAATGTACAAAAAAATGTACAAAACGATAAAAAAAATATTAATTATTTTTAATTTTAGTTAATCAATTTTACTTAATTTTTATCAATTTTTATTCTGTACATCTTGATAAAAATCAGTAAATTTTATATAATATATTTACTTTGATAAAAGTATTTTTAGGGGATTAGTTTAATGGTAAAATAGAAGTCTCCAAAACTTTAGTTAAGTGTTCGACTCACTTATCCCCTGCCAAGCAAATGTTCGCTTTTTGGCGATTTATCATATATAAAAGAGATTGAAAATTTTTGCTCAATCTCTTTTTATAAATATTTATAATTTGCTCCATTTCAATAGTTTCTATTTTTAAAATTATAAAAATCGTTAAAATAAACAAAATGAACGATAAATAAAAAAACATGCTATAATGAAAGTATAAAATAAAAATGGTAGAAGGGATGTAGTTTAAATGCTAGGTGCTAATGAATTGTATAATCAATCAAAGATCCCACTAGATGAGAATTTATTAAATAAATTAGTCGATAAATATTTAAATATATCCTTTGATGATATGAGTAATGTTATTAGAGATTTAAATCAATTATTATATTGGCAAATAAATGATGTTAAGAAATCTAATATTAGTTTTGATGAAAAGTCTCGAGAAAATTTTTTGAAACAAATAAATGAAGATTTTATTAAAGTTGGTAGGCCTTATGATCCTACTCGTCATAATAATATTAAAAATCCTATATCTATAATGCCTGGATGGGAAATCTATCAATCTTGGAATTTACTTGGAACTCCAAAAATGCAAAACATATCTCATCGTTTTTATATTGCAATTGAAAATGACAAAATTTACGAATTAATGCAAATATTATACGATAAATTTAAGAAAGCAGGAATTCCGTTTTATTTTAAAAATGATAGTAATAATCTTTATATGCGAAAAGATAATTTAGTAATTTACACAACAACGCCATTATTAAATGAAACAATGAAAATTTTACAAGATCTTCAAAAAGAACGATCTGATTTATTTAATCATGTTAGTGAGCCATCATTAATTGCAGGAAAAATTAGTGATAAAATAGGTTATGCCTCTGAGCAACACAACATAGCAAACATTTCATATACAAAATTAATTACTAATACTTTTCTATCCACTTTAACTAGTAGTATTGCTATTTATAAAAACAATAATTCAAATTCCCCATTAAGGAATATGTATAATCAAACTTTACAAACTTATTTAAATAAGGGTTATAATCTTAATGAGCGAATGAAAACTCGTATATTGTTTAATATTTTATGGCAAAATGATATTAATTTTAGAAAATTATTTTTTAATAATTTCCAAAATGAGCTGATTAAAAATGGAATTGATAAAGATAATATTTGTTTTGATAAAAAAGTAAAAGATGAAATAGAAAACTATTATCAAAAAGAAAATATTAGTGAAAAATTAAAAGAAATGATTCCTAATGATGCAAAAGTTTATTTAAAAAATGGGCAAATTATAAGTGGTAGAGAATTTGTAAATTTGGCTAATAGAGAAATAAATAACTTTTCATCTGCTCAGAATTTAATAGATAAATATTGTATTAAAATAGATTTGCCTTTAAAAGAAAATAGTTATATTGATAAAATTAATTTAGAATATTTAGAATCAATGGGTATCACAGCTAATCAAGTCAACCGCTTAAAAGAACTTGTTCAAATGGCAATAAAAGAAAAATTATATACTAATACATCTAATTTTCAATATGATTTAAAACATATTGAAAGAGTAATGTTATATGCACAACTTATTACTAATAAGATGAAAAATAAGGGGATTCAAATTGATGAAGATAAATTACTATTAGCAAGTTTATTTAGTGATACAAAAATTAATCTAAATGATTTAAAAACAAAATTACAAAAAGAATATGATAGTAAAACAATTGAACAAATTTTTTTGATTATGAATGCTGAAGAATTAGGAAATAATTTTAAAAATACTTTACTTGATTATAAAGATATGGAAGAAATAAAAGGTTTAAGCAGTATTTTAAAAGATGCATCATACTTGGATTGCAATAGATTTAATTATCCTCCACCTCTTGGTAATTGTGATGTTAACTCTTTAATAACTAGTGAGGCAAAAGAAATTATGCCTTTTTCTGATAATATATTACAAGAATATCAGAAGGCACAAATAAAAGCGAAAGAAAGAGAGAAGGGGGAAACAATTTTAAATAATTATGAAAAACTAAATGAGTGGCTCCTTAATTATACGAATGGCAAACAAGATTATATTTATCATGCCTCTTTAACCCCGGCAATTGAAGAGTTACAGCCTAATGTTAGTACTCAAGCAGGTCAATATGTTTATGCAGATACTGACCCAATTAAATGTAGTATGATGGCATCTTTTCGTTTATCACTATTAGTTGATAGAAAAGGTTCCAAACATGAATTAACAGAACTTTTTCCTAATGTGATTGATGCTTCATTAAAAAATAAATTTATTACACTTTATCGTTTACCTAAAGAAGATTTTAAACCTTATAAGGAGGCTGTAACATCAGCACCTAGTGGTGAATGGATAAGCGAAAATAAGATTAAACCAATTGAAGAAATTACTATACCTGCTTTAGAATTTTTTAATTATTTAAAATATAATAATTTAATAAAAATGGATTATGATTATTCTTATGATAAACAATTAAAAGCTATAATGACATCTATGGAAATTTACATATGGGGTCTTAAAAATAATGATAATATGATATCATCAAATGAAAAATATAAAATGATGTTAGGAACTTTAAACTATTATGCTCCTGATTTAGTTTATACAGCAGGTGATATTAAACAAAAAGTTGATGAAATAATAAATAGGTATATCAAAGAATGGCAAGAACAAAATGTAACAATTGATTTTAGTAATGAGCAAAAATTTTTATTACCAATAATAAATGAATATAGAGCCGAAATGCAACAAATCATAGAAAGCCAAAACGAAAATAATAAAACTTATAAAAATGGCTTTATAAATATTATCTTAATTATCTCTATTGTTTTCTCATGTATTACAATTGGATTCTCATTATATATAATAAATTTGTAACTTATGTAAGAATAGCTAATATTATTATTTAAACTATTTAAATAGTTGAATTAGAAATATAAAAGAGATTAAAATATTTTTTCAATCTCTTTTTATAAATATTCATCAGGAATATTTGGATAACCACTAATATAAAAATTAAATAAATCATTTAATATTTGAAGACAAATGTTGTATGATTTTTCATCTAATTTTTCAGAGGTGTAATTATTTATTTGATTTTTGAATACCATATATAAGTTTTCATATTCTAATTTATCAGCACTTGTTATTTTATTTATATCAGGTATAACTGTGCTTAATTCTTTTAGTTCTAATTCAACTTTTGAATCAACTTGATTTTCTATATCTTCAATCATTTCATATAAAGAAAGAGTTAAAAAATATTTTGAGCAATCATCATTATTTAACTTTTCATATTGTCTTAAAAATTCTTTTAGTTCTTCTATCGAATAATCAACAATATTATTATTACTTAATTGTATGCAACATTGTGAATCTAAAACATAACCTTTTAATGATATTTTATTAAGTTTTAATGTTTTTTCTATTTGGTAATCGTCATCTGATAAATCAACTAATTCACTTGCTTTGGTGATAAAATCAAACATTTTATTATTAATATTATTATTAATTTTTTCAATTTCCTTATAAGATTCTAATATTTTTATATTTAAATTACTATCCATAATTTACTCCATTCAACAGCTTTTATTTATTAGCTAATAGGTAATACACAAACATAGATAATGCTCCACAAGCAAAACTAACAATTAATGAGATTAAAATTACATTAATATAACCTTTATTACCACTTGGACCATGATTTTGGGGAGCAGATAATGTTCTTGCTTTTGGTTGATTCGTTTGTTGATTTTGCCTATTTTTTTGTTTAATCATTTGATTTTTTTGCTTGATTTTTTGATGTATTTGTATTTCGCTTTCACTCCTTTTGGAAAAAGATTTATTTTGTGGGGTAGGAGAGGCTAATGATTCCGTTGTCTTAGTTTCTTGCCTTTGAAATTCTACTTTATTAGTTTGCAAAGAGCTTGAGTGAATTTGCTGTTCGACATACTTAGGTTGAACCTTTTCGTTATAACTACTAACAATTTCTTCATCCTTTACTTTTCTTTTTTCGCCTGTTGATATATTTAATTTAAAATTTCTTGCATATTCTGTTCTTTCGGTTTCTTTATATTTTTCTTTGGCTTCAGTTGTAAATTTATTTAATATTCCTTCATAATTATTATTTATTAAAAATGATTCGTTAACTTCAGGATTATTTTTTGTTATATAATCGCACAATTTAGTAAATTGGATATATGATGGACTTATCGAATAGTATATATTATTTCTTTTACAAAAATCAGTTGATAATTTTTCCACAAATCCCTCATTTAGCATATGCCCAACCATGCCAAAGTTTGAAGCTTGTTCACCATTACTTAAATTATAAATCATTCTCTCATCACAATGCTTCTCATCTTTTAATATTCTAAAGACAAAATGAAATATTTCATGAGGCATTGATCCCATTGCTTTAGTAATTTTACTTTCGATATCTTGAACATTAGTGGCAAAATGAGCATTGTTAATTTCCACTTGAAATTTTTCGGGGTGAGCAGTTATGTCACCACGAAGATCAGGATTATTAATTATGCTAATATTAAATTTATCAAGGCTTTCTATAATTTCAGGTGTTAATAAATCACCATAATCTTTTTTAATATTATCAATAATATTTTTAGCGGTATTATTCATAGCGAACAAGAAAAGCTCATTATCACTCATTTGAGGATTTTGGAGTTTGAAATTTCTTAATTTTTCTTTAATTTGATTTGATTGGCTTTCCATAGTTTTAAAAAGTTGTTGATACTCTGGAAAAGAAAGATAATATTTTGATAATTCACTACTAGATAATTTCGAATCTCTTTCAATGCTGTGAAATATTTCTGTTAATTCAGGAGTCAATTCAATTTTCTTTTCATTATTTAAATTAAGATTTTCGTTTTGATCTTTTAAATGATTTTCAATTTGATTCGATTGATTTTCCATATTTTTAAGCATTTGTTGATATTTTGGAAAATCATGAGAATATTTTGATAATTCACTAGTAGATAATTTCGAACCTTTTTCTATATTGTTTAATATTTTAAGTGTTTCGGAACTAGTTTCAATTTTCTTTTCATTATTTAAATTAAGATTTTCATTTTGTATTGTAATACTATTAACATTTTCAAATTGTTTATTAACATTTTCTATTGCCTCTTTTTTCTTCTGCAATTCTATTGTTAATTGAGCTTTTAATTTTTGTAATCTTTCTTGTTGTCTAATAATTTCTTCGTACAGCTCATCAATTTCTTTTACCTTTTTCTTTATTTCTTCAGGTGTCATTTGTAAATTTACATTTTCTTTAATATAATTTTCTCTTTGAGAATTACTAATTAAATTTGGAAATCTTTTATTTATGTCATCAATTTTATCATTGATATATTTTATAAGTTCTTCAACAGTCATATCATCAACTCCTGATATTTTACTTAAATATATTATATCATTAAAACTAAAAATATCATATTTAATTTTTTGTATAGCAAATCATTGCATAGATTTACTTGAGAAATATAGAAATTTTAAGGAGGCTTGTGGCTTTGTAGTTACTGATGAAGACTATGTTTTCACTGCTTGGGATAGTTTGGAACTCATAGATCCAAGTAGGTTTTCAAGAGAATTTAAAAATTTTTTAGTTAAAATAAATATCAACAAGATAATTCCTCTTAAAAATTTAAGAACTACAAATACAACTTTTTTTGTGGCTAAAGGGCAAAATCTTAAAGCTATACAAAAACATGAAGGTCACTCTTCTTTTAATACTACCATGACATTCTATGCTCAATCTAATTTAAGTGGAGAAAAAAAGTTAGCCGAGGTATATGAAAAAGAGTTTTATAATAAACTAGGCTTATCAGTAGCAGACCTTATATAGGATTACTAGTAATAGATTTAATAATTCAAAAAAACTTGTTGATATTGTAGAGAAATTAAGTAATGAATATATTGATGAAACTAATTTTGATATGCAACTTGAAAGATGTAAGGATTATTTAAAAGAAATTTTTCCTATTTTTGAAAAAATGCAACAAATAGATTCAAAGCTAACAGAAGATGAAATTGATGCTCTTTTTGAAGGGGTTACATCCTTATATTTAAATATAAAAATTGAACCTCTTCCTCCTGCTCCAAAAATTTAACCCGACACAAGTTTATAAAATATACTAAAAATGTTTGATAAAAGTTCCAAAACATGAAAATTCGTATATATTTTATTTATACTTGGATGTAATGAGATTATCAGGATAAATTTCTAAGGTAGAGAGAGACTCCAAAGTTGAATGTTGTGACTTTAAGTCTTGCTATCTTTACCAAGAAAAGATTCATTTTGATAGAGATTAAAATAGTAAAAAAAGAGGGTATTAAGGCATGTAATTGATTTTTATATAATCATAAGCTTTCTTACCAATATTACCCACTAATTTTCTATTTCCGTTTTTGTTTTTACAATTATAAACAGAAATACCAATATAAAATAGTTTATCATTAATACATAACACACCAACATCGTGATTTAAATAATCTAGAGAGCCGGTTTTATGAGCATATTTTATAGGATCATAAATGTATCTAAGAACTTGATTTTTACATCTTTGATTATATAATATCTCTATAGCAATATTGCATAATTCTTCATTTAAAATTTCTTTATTAAACAACATTGTAAAAATATTTAACATATCTTTTTGGCTTGTATAATTATTTAAACCTTTTTTTATAGCCTCTTCATCTAACATATATCTTTGCAAATATGTTGATTTAACTTTTAAAGTATTTGTAATATAATTATTAATTTTTTCCATTCCAACTTGTTTTATTAAAACATTAGTAGCAGTATTATCAGAATTTATTATCATCCAATTAATTAATTCGTATATAGAATAATATTTTTGATTATTTTCAAATACTTCTGTATCGTTTAAAATATCCATATCGGCAACTAAAATAGTATCATCCAAATTTAAATTTTTATTATTTACTTCTTCTAGTATTGCTAACATTATAGGTACTTTAATTAATGATGCGGATATTATTTTTTTATCGATATTGCGACTATATATATAATTATTTGAGTTTAATTGCTTTATTAAAATTGAGACATTTTCGTTAGCTTCAGCTATTAAATTATCTATGTCATTTATTATCATTTATACCACCTAACTTTACCAAACATGCACATTAAACAAGTGTAGCTCTTTTAAGTTTATCTTTTATATAATAAATATTTTCATAACTAGACACATTCCATATTTTACTAATTAAGTGTATATGTATCATTTATCTGTCATTACTATTTTACTATATTATTAATAATATTTGAATAAATATAGTTATATATTTTATATATCTACACTTAAGATTTAATTAAATAGAAAAGTGGTTTTATATTTAAAAAATTGAGCCTCTTCTTCTTGCTCTAAAAATCTAACCCCCGACGCAAGTCTAGGCAAATTTGGTACACGACATTTTGGACATCAAAAAAAATGTACAAAAAATGTACCAAATTGCTTAATTAATGTTAATTTTTTTTAATTTTTCTTAATTATAAGCCGATTAAAAATGATTAAAAAAAGTTAATATTACAATCTTTAAAAAATGTAAAAAAAGATTGACAAAAGCCCTAAAAAGGGGAGGGATAATATAGCTATAATTTATTTTGGGAGGGAAGCATTTTAGATATAATTAAAAGCTATAAAGGGTTAAAGCTGAGAGACACTCCAAAACTTTAGTTAAGTGTTCGACTCACTTATCCCCTGCCAAGCAAATGTTCGCTTTTTGGCGATTTATCATATATAAAAGAGATTGAAAATTTTTGCTCAATCTCTTTTTATTTGTCACTTAATCCATCAATATAACCTTCTATTTTTGCTTTACTAATGGGTGAAAGATTTTTAATTTTATTTAATAAAATAAAATCTTCATCATTTATATTACTTGGCTTAACACTATTAATAGGCATATTGTATTTAGTGCGACATAATAGATAATCAATAGAGGTATTATAATAATTAGCAAGTTTAATTAACATATCGGAACTAGGAAAAACTCTTCCTGTTTCGTATGAAGATATGGTTTCTTGAGTAATATTTAAGTCCATTGCTACTTTAGTTTGTAGTAAATTTTTGCTTTTTCTAATTTGTTTAAGATTATTTTCCATGATAAACTCCTCTATAAATAATTTTAATATTATTAAAAATCAGTTATAGTATTATTAGTTATATTAATATGTTCAAAAACATATATTTTATGTTATAATGATATTAATATTGAGGTGGAAGTAAAATGTTTGGAAGTATTAGAAGATGGGGAATTGGTTTGGGAATAACTATAATTACCTTTTTAGTAATTGTGGGAAATGTTCAAGCTGATGATAATTGTTCTTATAAGGAGCAAGCTCTTTTAAATAAAGAGGCTAATAATATTTCTATTAAAAGTGAAATTGCCTATAAAGAACTAAACGAAAATTATGAAATATTAGTTGATAAAGTAATAGATGAAAATGGTAACGATATTACAAATACTTTTAATGCATATCATGGATATTATTTTAGTCTTTATATTACAAACCTAACACCAAACTTTAGAATTGAACTTAATCAAGAACTTGTGAATGAAGATGGAAATTTAACAAAAGATTTAGATTCATCTGCTGTTAAAGATGGTTTAATCCATTTATATACTTTAGATTTAAGTAAAAAAACTGAATTAGTAGTAACTATTTATAGTAATGGTGAGAAATGTACGAATAAAGTATTGAAAGTGAAAAAAATAAATATTCCTAAATATAATCAATATAGTGAAACCGATATATGTAAGGACCACCAAGAATTAAAAATTTGTGAACCTTTTTATTACACCGAAAAAAATGAGATGGAGTTTGTAAAGATGTTTCAATCCTATATAAAAAAAGATAATCAATCTAAAGCCAAAAAAACTTTTTGGCAAAGCTTAGGTTCTTTTTTGAAAAAATATATATGGATAATAATATTCCCTATTATTGTAGGTGGCATACTAGTAGTTATTAATATAATTATTAGGAAGAAAAGGAAGGTGTGAGATGAAGAAAATATTATTTGGTTTAGCTTTATTAGTTTTGCTTGTAACACAAGTTAAAGCTTTAAGTGTTGGTGATCCAATAAGCGTTGTATCTACAAGTTCAGGTTTAGGACATAAGGTAAATGGTTTTAAATTAAAAGACTCAGATTATTCTATATATTTTTATTCAACTTATTTAAATGGCAAATATTATGGTACTTATTGTTTAGATCCTAGTTTACAAACGGGTAGTAATTATCGAGTAGAATATAATTACTATTCAGAATATATAAACAATCCAACAAATTGGTATATGAAAAATTCAATAATCATGATGCAAAATGCTATTGATAATAATGAGGTTGTATATACTTATAGTAGTCCTACAATTACCGGAGCTGATAACATTGCTAAATATGCCGGTGTTAATACTGCTCTTCGTCTTTTAAGATTTAGAGCCTCTAAGGGTGGTTTAGCGACTATTCCGGGATCAGGTTGGGATTGGAATTCTAATTATCGAACATTATTTTCGAATTTTACTGATCACAATGAACAATATATGATTGATAATGTAACAAGTTGGTTTACATCGGAGCTTTATCCGGGAGCATCTCTAGTTACTAAAAACTTAATTTCTTCGGGACTTGATAGCGAAAATAATAGTTATAACAAATATGTAAAAAATGATGATGTAGGTGATTACGATAATCATTTTTGGGAATTTAGATATGCTGTTGAAGAAACTAACGAAAATATTATGTATCAAACTACCGGTAGTTTAATAGAAGATAAGAACAAAGAAAGAAATATGTATAGTGATTATAATGGGGTTAAAGGATTCTTCAAAAATCAAAGTGGGGATGGGAACTATTTTGGTATGAATTTAACAACAAATGTAGATAAATGTGAAAATATTACGATTGAAAATTTAACACCTGAGGTTACTTATGTTTGTAATGAAATTTCGATTGGTAATTCTCATCAAGGAACAAAATTAAGTTTTTACTCTAATGAACCGATGTTAGGGAATGTATCTTTTACTCTTAACTATGATGATCCAAGAGAAGCTAGTAATTTCTTTCAACTTTATCCTACTCCATCAACCAATCAAAGAATGTTTATGATATATAGACAAAAAGTTTCTAAGACATTTAGTTTTTCAAGTGGAAATAAAACTTGTTATAAGGATTATAATGGTGTGACTTTTAAATAAAAAGTTCTCTAAAATTTGAAACAATTTTAAGTAAAAAGTTCTCTTTCGAAATAGTAAAAA
>CANPXJ010000042.1 GCA_947585915.1 uncultured Bacilli bacterium
GTAGATATAAGTGAAAATAATAATATGTCTTTTAAATAAGTTCATCAGTAAAATTGTTCATAAGAGATAAAAATTTTTATCATTATAATCTAAGACACATATTCCGATAAATTTATCTATTATTTTATATTCTTCTCCACTATTTAAACTTTTAGTTGCTAGTTTCCCTAAATAGTAAAACATTCTTGTTATCATGCTTCCTTCATTTGATTTTTGCATTTCTACTATTGCATATATTCCATTATTAAATTTTACTAAGACATCTAAAAAGCTAGCTTTTTTATTTTTACTTTCTATTTCCAAGTAAGTATCTAAATACTCTAAATCTTTTATTTCTTCTTTTAAGACGTCTTTTAAAAAGTCTATTAGATATCTTTTATTTCTAAATAATGCTTTAAATATTCCATCAAAATGTTAAGGGTATAAACGATGGTTTTGTTTCCGTTTTCATTTTTCACCTCTTTTCTATTTTTTATTTAAGAGTTTTTTCTCTCACTTATATTATTATAAAAAAGTTTGCGATTTCCTTTTTTTATTTCAAATTTTTTTATAAAATCTCACATAAATACGAAAAAATGTTACTTTTCTAAAGCAACATTTCCCATTGATTCTGCTATTGTCATTAATTCATCACTAGATAAATTACTACTTGTTAAATAATAATCTATATTATTTGCTGTCCAAGATAAGGAATTATCTGATAAAGCTGCCACTGAATCTGATAATATTAATGGGTCGCCATTAACTGGAATTATTTCAAATTCTTTAGAAGCATTAGCTGCCTCTTCAACTAAAATAAATGATTTGTCTCCATTAAAGGTTAAAATAGTTCGATCTGTTTGTTCATCTTCCACTTTATCCTCACTTTTTAAGAAGGTATTAGCCGGAACATAAAGCGGATATATGGCTTCATCTAATGACATTGTTTCTTTTTCTTGCTTTTCATCTTCATTATTTTTATTTTCATCAATTAAGGTATTTAACTCAAAGTAATCGTCTTTATATTTAGCTTTATAATCTATTGATTTAATTTTTACTTTTATTTTTTCATTTTTATTATTATCATAAACAATAACTTGTTCTAAATTCATATCTTTATCAAAATATAGTTTTTGATTTACTAAAGCTTGATTATGCGGATAATTTACTTTAGCTGTTATTTCATATTTACCATTTTTTTCCTTTAAAGTAGCACTTTCATCATTAACAACATCATTTACTAAAGAAGATAGGATATAAGATTGACTACTATTATCTGGCCATTCACTTTCAAATTTAAAACTTTTATTTAAACTAGGAGTTACAACATAAACACTTTCATCATTTTTTAATATTATTTGTTCATGATTATTATTTTTATTAATCATACTTACTTTATAATTATCATCTTTTTTATAATTTACTACTATATCATATTTAAAAGTATCTTCATTATTATATATTTCCATATTACCTTTTAGTTCGTAACCTTTAGAAGATGTTACTTTATCTTTAAATTCTTCTTTAGCTTTGTTTATATCAAATTTTCCACAACTACAAGTAAGTAAGATTATACAAATACCAAGAGCAAAGATTTTTTTCATTCAACCACTTTCCTTTTCTAATTAAGTATATTTTTAAGAAATTGAATTATTCATGTATATTAATTAAAAATATTAACATAATAAGAATAGAAATGAGGATGATTATGGAAACATTACAAAAAATTGCATTGTCATTAAATATAGTAGGTGGTTTAAATTGGGCTT
Organism: uncultured Bacilli bacterium; assembly: GCA_947585915.1. Classification (GTDB taxonomy): domain Bacteria; phylum Bacillota_I; class Bacilli_A; order RF39; family UBA660; genus HGM10766. Next base: position 1,749 of record CANPXJ010000042.1, read on the forward strand.
TAGTTGGTTTGTTTGATTTTAACTTAGTTACTGCTTTATTTGGTGCAGATTCAATTATTACTAATGTTATATATGTTCTTATTGGAATATGTGCAGCATTTAATATCGGAATCTTATTTATGCATTTAAATAATGAATAAGTAAAAAACCAAGGAAAATTTATCCTTGGCTTTTTTATTTAGCCGAAACTATAATAGTGATTTGTTTATTTGATAAGAATTGGATTTTTGGATCAGTTCCTTCTACTGTTACTGTTACTTGATGTTCTCCTTCACCATAGCCACTTAAATCAACATAGGCTTTTATTGTTGATGGATCTAAAGCATCCAAAACCTCTTTTGTTCCTTTAGCAATAACGGATATTTGAGCATCGGCTGCCGATTTAGCATTTACCGAGTAACTCGAAGATAAGTTTTGCCATTCCACACTAATTCCATCAATTGTTCTTTGCGACTCTTCGCCAAATTTAACAGTAATTGTAGCTGTGGTATCGCTCATATGACGAACACCACTTGGTTTACTGATTGTGACATTATAAGTCTTTTCGGAACTTAGTCCTTTAACATCAATTGTCACCGGTACAGAAGTAATATTTTGTAATGTTTTTTGATCACCATAAATTGTTACTTTTTCTACACTACTTTTTATTTCGGAAATTGCTTTACCAGATTTTGGATTACCAGTAGTCATTATCTTAAGTGGTACTTCTGTTGAATATGATTCTAATTTTATTGTTGCTGTTGTTTTTTCCGGAACAATTTCGACATTTTTAACAATTTTTCCTTTGTTATCATAAGCAACTAAAGGGACATTATCGATTGTATAGTCACCTTTTTCATCAAATTCATCATTACTTAAATCAATTAAGGCTCTAACTGTTGCTACTTTAGCTAAAGTGTCTTCTGCTCCTTTAACAACTACCTCGTTACGGTCTAAAGTTACACTTTCAACATTTAATTTTTCATCAAGTTTATCTTCATTTAATAAATCATAAGAAATAGTTTTTAAAGTACTTATTTTTTCTTTTATAACAACTAATACTGTCGACGGATCAAGTTTGTAATTTAAAGATCCAATTGACTGGTTATAAGTAAGTCTAACTCTATGCTCCCCAACCCCATATTTAGTTAAATCTAATTTAACCTCATGATCTCCTAGTTGTTTAGCTAAATATAAATCACTTTTGCGCCCAATTAAAGTTACATCAACATCATCAGGGATTCCTTCTACCACATAAGCTTCCTTGTTATATTCAGCTACTACCTCTTGATCTGCTAATACCTCAGCTTCGGTTTGCACTAAACTAATAACCTTAGAGTCAACAAGGAAGAATATTCCTACAGCAAATAAAAGCGATAGATATATTAAAGTTAATGGTTTATTTAAGATTTTATCTAATTTATTATTACTGCCCTTTAATCTTTTATTAATTCGATATACAAGTTTACTAATAGGCATGATAATTATTTTATCTAATCCTACATATATTAGATGAAAGAAAGCTTTTATCACACTAAATACCTTACGCATTATCTTCACCTGCACTTTCTTCCTCTTCATCAGCATCATAGAATACCTCAGTTTTTGGTTTTAATTCGTCCATTAATGTATTCTTAAAATCTTCTAATGTTAAATTGTATTTCATATTACCATCAACAGCAATACTAATTCTTCCTGTTTCTTCTGATACTATTAAAGCAATAGCATCAGTTTCTTCAGCTACGCCTAAGGCTGCTCTATGTCTTGTTCCTAGTCTTTTAGATAAAGTAGGATCCATACTTGTTTTAAAAACTGAACCAGCACAAGTTATTCTATCCCCTTGAATTATTACACCCCCATCATGCAAAGGATTGTTTGGGAAAAATATTGTTCCCAAAAGAGGAGAAGAAACATCAGCATATATCTTAGTAGCAGGATCAATATATTCTTGTAAAGAAATATCTCTTTCAATTACAATTAAAGCTCCAATACGGTTTTTCTTTAAATATTCAACAGCATCCATTATTTCATAAACCACATGTTCACGTTCATCAACAGTTAATATCTTATGACGACCTAACAAGTTAGTTCGACCAATTGACTCTAAAACATTACGAATTTCTGGTTGGAAGATAATTATTAGAGCAATAGGTCCCCATGATAAAATATATTCAAGCAACAAGCCTACTGTATATAAATCTAAAACTGAACTAATTAATTTTATAATTAATATTAAAATAACACCTTTAACAATTAAAACCATTTTAATATTATTTTTAACATTCTTTAATATAAAATAGAACATTAACCAGACAATAGAAATATCAAGTATTTTTGTAACAATCGACCATAGAGTTGTTAATGTCATAAATTCACTCCCTTTTATCTACTATTTAAAGTATAGCAAATTATATGATTTTTTTCTATGGTTAAATCAAGATTATCTAAGATTTTACTAAAGTATACAAAAATTATTTATTATGAAATATTTTTAAAAAATGGAAAATGTGATTTTAAAGTGTGAAATAAATGGTAATACTTAGAAGAAATATAAATAAGTTTTTTAGCAGATTGAAAAAATAGGCTTTCTCTAATTGTTAAAGAAGGCTATCCATTATATTTTAACAAAAGTGAAAGAGGAGCATTAGAAATGGATTTTTTCACTAGAGATAATAGTTCTTTAATTATCGTTGAAGTAAAAGACAATAATAATGCAATAGTATTTTTGAATAATTTGATAAAAAGCAAAAAATTTCAAGATATAAAATATGGCATAAAACTATATAATATAAATATTGATTTTAATAGCAAATTTTATACTTTCCCTTACTTGTTAACATTTCTTCTTAAAAGATATTTAAAAGAAAAGAAAGATATATAAAGTTTAACACTCTAAACTTTATCTTTTTTTACCCTAATTATGAAAAATTATTTAGTTTACTTTTAGTATTTAATTTTATAGCAAAAGAAAAAACTAGGTTTCCTAGCTTTTTTTACCAGTTAAATTGTTAGAAAATGTAGTATCTTGGGTTTTATAAGCACTAATTTTATTATTTAATCTTGCTTGCCAAACATTATAAAACCCTTGAACATTTTGATTAAAAGCATTAACTAAATTTTTCACTGTAACTTTTAAAGAACTCACTGTTGCACTTCCTTGAATACCTTGAGCATAATTAACACCCTCGTCCATCCACTTAGATGCTTCTTTAAGTGAATTTTGAAACTTTTTTAATGAATCTAATATTTCAGTTTGTGCTTTTTGCGTAATACCTACTGCTGCCATTTGTTCCCTCCTTCTATTTTAATATATAATTAATATAAAAATTATTTTTAATTTTTATTTTGAAAAGATAAAAAGTCATTATAAGCTTGATCTAATAATGTAATTTCTGCATTATAAACCTGTTTTGCTACATCTTTTAAACTTTCAAGGTCTTTTAAATAACTATTTATGAATGCTTCTGCATCTGCACCAACCCAATTATTTCTAATAACATTAATTGGTTCAGCTGCAGCTACTCTATTTTTGTCTAAAAACGCAATCAAAACATCATATCTTTCTTTAATATAACTTTTTGCTTTGTTAATCCCGGCTTGATCTCTACCAAAAGACATTTTTGAAATATCTGCTGCCATTTAGTATCCTCCTTTCTTTAAAAATAAACTATATATAATCTATTTTTATTATTAACTTTTTTTGCCTGTTGTTTTTGTAGCAAATGATGCATCTTGTTTTTTGTAAGCTGCCAATTTGTCAGTAATTTCCAACCTCCAAAAATCATAGTATGTCGCCGACTGAGCTTTAAATACACTCGAAAATCTTCTTAAAGCTTCATCAACTGCACCAAATGCTTGTGTGCCCTTTATTCCTCGGACCGGCATAGTCATCATATTTAAGCTGTTATTCAATTCATTGTTATATTTTTTTAATTCTTCTAATATTGCTGTTGCTGCTTTTTCTGTTATACCTACTGCTGCCATATCCATTCCTCCTTCTTATTAATTTCCAGCTTGAAAATCTTGAAATGCAATAAAATCATGATAAGCAGAGTCTAAAATTTCAATTATTTTTTTATAATTTGAATCGACTATCTTTTTTAAATCCGCTATATCTTGCTCAATAACTTTTTTATAGCGTACTGCATCACTTCCTGACCAATTATCATCTATAACTTTCATTATATATCCATAGGTGACGGGTGATAAAAGGTGATCAAGTTCTTGATAAGCATTTGTAATCGCGTTTTTTGTTTGTCTAATTACTTCTGGATCTCTACCAAAAGCCATTCTTGACAAGTCAACAGCCATCTATATTCTCCTTTCTCTTCTCTATTATTAGTATACCTTGAAAGATTTTTATAATTCAATATAAACAAAAAATAGTTTACGTTATATTGTAAACTATTTTGATATTAAGACTAATCTTGTTCCATTACGAATGTTGGTGTTAAATAACATTGTATCTGATTCATATGTTTCATTTGTCCACATATTATAAAGACAATTTTCTCTTGATAATTCTAATTCTCCATAACTTAGTTCATTAATTGCTTTATTAAGAAGTATAATAATATTTCCTATTTTTTTAGAAATTGGCAAATAGACATCAAACTCTTTATCTATTTCTGGAACTATAACTTTGACAAAAACTTTATTATTCATTAAAATTCACTTGCTCCTATTCCTTTTAATATTTCATAATTATCAGCACTTATTACATAAACATAGTTATTAGATTCATATAAATCACATTTATTAACTTTATTTAATTTAATAACATCTTGCGTATCAACATTTTTACCTATCCATATAGCATTATTAATTGAACTATTTATATACCAATCTTCTCTCATTGTTTTTCTAAATGAAGCATAATTATCACATAAAATGAAATAAGTATTTGGGTAATTGTCTATATTACGAAGCATTTCAAACAATGAATTTATTCCTTCATCTAGAACTTTATCATATATTAAGCTAATTCCATTTAAGATATAAACATTAGGCATTTTATCATTAATATTTTTTAAATCATTTATGGCTTGCGTAAATTCAGAATTAATATAATATTCATCTCCTACTAAATCAACCATTCTATCAGCAAAATCAAGAACTCTCAATTTTATAGTAGGAATAGAATTTATTTCTTTTATGAGATTAAGAATAAATTTATTATCAATTAAAATGGAGTTACCAATGATTGGTGTTATTTTTTGACCAGTAAAATTATATTGCATTATTAAACCATTATAAATATTTATGCCAATTGGGACATCTGTAATCGTATTGATATATGGTATCATGTAATCTGATGTTATTTCTTTAGGTATAATAGGGATTTTACGAGCCTTTTCATATGGTAATTTTTCACCCATTTCTTTAATTGCATCAGCTATTTTTTCTTTAATATAAATTAAGGCACTTTGAAATTCATACGCCGTATCTCCAATTGCAATAATTCCTCGACCAAAATTTTTGGCCGGAACTAAACCAGTTGGAGCATTTAACACAAATTTATAATCAAATGGATCAGCAACTTGAGTAGCCATTTTAATATTGCAGTATTGCGTAGTTCTAGAAGAAATATTATTATTAGCTGTAGCTGTTATGATAAATATAATTCCGTACTTTGAACTATCTCTAATTATTTTTTCAAAGTTTTCAATAGCTATATCACTACAAGTATCATAGAAGTTTTCATAATTATTAACTATTACCATGATAAAAGGCGTCTTATTACCAGAAGAAATATAAGTATTATAATCTCCACCAAATGAAGAGAACAATTCTTTTCTTCGATTTAATTCGTTATTTAACATATCAAATAAATTTTCAGCCTTGGCAGCATTATCTGATAATATCACATCCCCCACTTGAGGAAATTCAGAAAATGTTTTAAGAACTTCTGCCCCAAAATCTAAAATATAAATATTAATTTCCTCAGTTGAATGATATAGACAAGTTGAATAAATGGTACTCATGAGTAGATTCTCTTTACCACTACCGGGATTACCAAAAAGATACATATTTCCATCTGTTGTGAAATCAAATATTAAAGGTTTTTGTTCTTGTTTAGTTGGAATATCATATTCACCTACTAAAGGAGCAATTTTGTATTTAGTTGCTTGATAGTTATATTTTTTAAGTAAATCAGCTAGATATATTTCTTTTGGAATGCTAGGTAACCATAATTGCGTAAAGTTAACATTTTCTCTAATAGCTAAATCATACATATATTTAACTAAATTACTTAATTGGTCTCCCATATCTTTTTGGACATCTAATTTAGTAACATCATTTATTGTTTTTATTTCTTCTCCTATATTATTAATAAAAACAATATCATCATCATAGGACTTTAATAATCTATCGGTAGGAAAATATCTTGCTCCTGCCCATGCTGATTGTCCTAGTTCAAATAATTCATCATAACCAACTTGCAAGTAAAATCGTCCTGTTTCATTGATACTCGCCGCATCCGGTCTTTTTAAAAGTTCAACACTATCTTCTGGAGTTTGTACTTTTAAACAAATTTTAAAACGAGCATTACTCCAAATTTGGTCATCAACTACACCACTTGGTTTTTGGGTAGCTAAAATAAGGTGAACTCCTAAAGAACGTCCAATACGAGCTGTGGAAACTAATTCTTCCATAAAGTCAGGTTGTTGCGCTTTTAACTCCGCAAATTCATCACTTATGATAAATAAATGAGAAATTGGTGTTGTTACTTTTTTATCACGATAATATCTTTGATATTTATAAATGTCTATTGTTGATTCTCCCAAAGATTCTCTGGCTAAATTAAATAGTCTTTGTCTTCTTTGTAATTCTGATTTTATGGATACTAAAGTTCTATTCATTTCACTTTTATCTAGATTTGTTATTGTTCCTACTAAATGTGGTAGTTTTATTTTGCTTTCTCTATTTTCAAAAGCTCCTGCTAAACCTCCACCTTTATAATCAATTAAAACAAATTGAACTTCATAAGGATGATAATTCATCGCTAGTGATAAGATAAAGGTAATTATAAATTCTGATTTACCACTACCAGTTGCACCAGCTATTAATCCATGTGGTCCTTGATATTTTTCATGCAAATCAAGATTAAAAATTTTACCATCTTCATTCACCCCAATCGGTGTAGATAAAGAAGAAGTTGGATCACTACTTATCCATCTATTTAAAATATTAAGTTGTTCTATTTTACCAACTTTATACATTTCTAAAAAGTTAATATTAGTTGGTAATAAATCTTTAGAAGTTGAACTAGATAAAGGAATATTAGATATTACTTCTAAATATTTTTCTATTTTTTTATCACAAACTTCAACGATAAAACTAGTAGTATCTTCATCACTTAAATTTTTACTAGATATAGTAGCACTTGTGCTACTAACTTGCACAAATTTATTACTTTTACTAGGCACGTTTTTTAAAGATTCATCTATCGTAAGTAAAGAAAAACCATAATTTTTAGAAGAATTTATAATTTTATTTATAATATTAATTTTTTTGGCTGATATAAAGTTATCAGTGATAATTAAATAATATTCATTATAGTTCTTATAAATATCGTTACCATCTTTTTGATCCATAGCTTTATGTTCACTATTTTGACTTCGACTATTATAGATCTCTTCTAAAATTGTTGAAATACTTCTAGTATCTTCATCATTAGTAGCAAAAAAACGATTTTGTTTATCTACAGAAGTACAATATGGACTATATTTTAAATCTTCCCAAATGTATTCATTTTCTTCATTAGTTAAAATAACTATCTTTAAATCCATGGCACTATAATAAGTTACTAGCTGTAAAATTATACTATTAATTAATAATTCTTTATTTTTAAAATCAGGATTTATAATTAATGGTAGAATAGGATTTTCAATAAGAGAAATAGTTATCGGAACATTTTCTAAGATTAATGGAGTATCTATTAATTTTTGAACATCATCTTTTAAATTGTCATCTTCCATTGAAAACTCTTCTAAAGAAGCATCAATAGTAATGGAAGCTTTTTTATTTCCAGTTCCCAAACGAATAGTTAGAAAATCAGAATCCGCAATTTCTCGATTCCATAATTTATTTTTAGTACTTATACTATTTAAACATTCTTCCGTATTTAAATTATTTTCATATAGTATTTCTCTTTCCAATTTTATTTCATTATCTATTTCTGCTTTTTTCTTATTTAAATAAGCTGTATATCTTTCTTGTCTTTTTCTTTCTTTTTTCTTTTTTAATCTTTTAGTATATCGATTTAGTAAAATAGGAAACATGATTGTTCCTAAAATCATACTTATACAGATAATGATTTCACTTAATGATGAGGCTAGCGTACCTTTTCCACTAATAACATTAAAAATTGCAATTATTCCGGTTATAGATGAAGAAAGACTCATCATCATAGTTGCCCCTAAAGTTAAAATAAGAGGTGGCTCTTCATCTTCTCTTTTAGCAGGAGGATTAGCAATTTTTATTTTTTTATGATTAATTTCTTTTTTTAAACGGGGGTTGTGAAAGAAAGTTTGATTTTCATTATATAATACTATTCTTTTTTCACTTTCTTTAACAGGCGTAAATTTATTATCGACTTCTATTTCTAATTCTTTTTTTAACTCAAGATTAGTACTTAAGAAATTATTAGGATTATTTATTTTGATAAACTTATCCATAAATATTATTTTTAAACCTTTTACAAAGATAACGTCCCCTAAATTTAGAATTTTTTTATGATATCTTTTTCCATTTACAAATATATTAAAATCTTCTTTTGTTTCAAATATCCATCTAATTCCATCTTTAGTTAAGGTAATTATAGGATTCTTTTTATCCATAATTGAATAATTAATATCTGAATTTGCGCCTCCAATAGTGATACTTTGACTATTAAAAATATTATAACTTTGATAATTTATAGGAATATCAAAGCAATATAATGTTAAATTATCTTCTAAATCACGAAATTTAAGCGTATAAAAAGAACCATCTTTGATAATCTCTTGGGTTATTGGAGCAATATCTTTATAAATTGTTACATCGTAATCACTGGCTATAGTCCATTGTCCGTCGACAGCTGTAAATAAAATATTTTCTTCTACTCCCGTAGCTGAAATGTATTCTATGACAAAAGAATCCTCCACTTTTGTAGGCAGGCTATAATCTTTTATTTTATATTTATCTACTAAATAGACTTTCATAGTACCACATCTTTTTCTACCCTTTTATTTATAATAAGTATATCACACAATACCTCAGTTTAAAAAGAATTATTTAGCAAAAAAGAAGCTAGTTAGCTTCTTTTGTTTCTTGTTCATGTTTTAAGCGATACATTTCAACTTGTTTATTAATTAATCCTTTATCTTCGCGGTAATCTAGACCTATTGCTTTTTTTACATTTTTTAATGTTTCTTCAGCAACTGCACGAGCTTTATTGCTTCCATCAAATAATATTTGATATACCTTTGGAATATTTTTTTCTAGCTCACGACGTCTTTTTCTAATTGGTTGCAAAAGTTCTTCTAAAACATAATTTAAGAATTTCTTAACCTTCATGTCACCTAATCCCCCACGCTCATAATGGGCTTTAAGTTCATCTAAATTATTATATTCAATTTCTCCAGTTTGTTCATTTTTAAAATATTTTTGAAAATGTTCATCTTTGCTAAAGGCATCTAAATAAATAAATACGGGATTATCTTTAGTATTACCAGGATCTTCAACTTTTAAATGATTGGGATCAGTATACATACTCATTACTTTTCTTTTTACCTCAGCAGCTGAATCAGATAAGTAAATACAATTGCCTAAAGATTTACTCATTTTAGCTTGTCCATCGGTTCCAGGTAATCGTAAACAAGATTTATTTTTTGGTAAAACAGCTTCGGGTTCAACTAAAGTTTCTCCATATAATCTATTAAAAGTTCTAACTATTTCTCTAGTTTGTTCTATCATTGGTAATTGGTCTTCGCCAACTGGAACTATATTGGCATTAAAAGCCGTAATATCCGCCGCTTGACTAATTGGATAAGTTAAAAATCCCACTGGAATTCTATTATTGAATTCTCTTAGTTTTATTTCTTGTTTTACTGTTGGATTTCTCTCTAATCTAGCTAATGTTACTAAGTTCATATAGTAAAAAGTTAAATCGCTTAGTTCAGGAACTTCGGATTGTAAAAATAAAGTACACTTTTTAGGATCAATACCGCAAGATAAATAATCAAGAGCAACTTCAATTACATTTTCTTTTACTTTTTGAATATTGCCAGAATTATCGGTTGTTGCCTGGGCATCAGCTATTTCAATATATATTTGCTCGTATTTATTTGAGTTTTGTAATTCTACTCTTTGAGAAATGGATCCTACTAAATGGCCCAAATGTAATTTTCCTGTAGGTCTATCTCCTGTTAAAACAATATCTTTCATTTCATTCTCCTAATTTTTTTATTTATGAGGGAAACTTTGTAGATATAATAAAAGAGAGCTAAAAAGTTCTACATATTATACTATTTCTACAAATTTTCCCTCTCTTTAAAATATATACTGATTATACCCTTTTGTCAATTTTTTAAACTCATTTAACAGCTTTTTACTTTAAAGATATTTAACTATATTTTCACAGTTTATTATATTGTCTTTCATCTATTATATTGGTATTTGCTACACAAAAAAAGAGGCCAAACCTCTTTTTCTAATTATTTATTTCTTTAAGCAAATTTATTGGAATCTTTTTTTATAATATATTCCACAGCTAGTAAGACAAACTAATCCAACTATACTAATAACAATACTACTTAAAATACTATCTGAAGTATTTGGATTTGTTTCTTCTTTATTGTTACTAGTACTAGGAACATCCTTTTTACTATTGTCTACAATTGGCCAAATAGTAGTATCACCAAAATTAATCACTTCACCGTTAGCATTCTTAATACCTTCGAAAGAGGTTAGTTCACTACTAAATACTTCACCATTAGGAGCTGAGAGCTTAACATCACCAGTAAGAGTAATAGCTTTAATATGACTATTTTCTACTGCGTCTTCATCTCCAAACACTTCGATTGCATTAGCGTTTTCACTAGTATAACTACCGCCGTTAATGTATATCTCCATAGGAGGTTGAGCAGCATAGTTACCTACAGAGCTCACTTGAATTGCAGCTCCAGTGTAATTAACTCCATTTCCACTGACTTCTGGATTTTCTTTTTGACCATTTGCAATCACAGTAGCATTATTAAAATTGACTATACCTGCCTTAATTGCAGCTCCAGTGCCACCAATCAAGGTACCAGTAATAATTGTGTTAGCTAGACCACCTTGATAGAAAGCAGCTGTTCCAACTTCGTTCTTTAAAGTACCTGAGACTGTAATTTTTGGTAAAGTCGTCACACTTTGAAGATTTCCATCAACATAAATTGGCCAAGAACCATAGTTACCCTGATTCTTATCAGCGCGAATTTCACCTTGAACATCAAGCACAATTCCTTCGTTATTACTTGCTTTATTATTAATCTTAACACCAGCAGTTCCTTTAACTATTGCATTTTGAGCAATGGTAAGCTTAGTAGTCTTATCACCAGTACTACCAGTCATTTTAATAGCAGCTTTAGGATTACTACCATTATATTCTCCGGTATCTATAGTACCATTTTGAATAGTAACATTAGCACCTGCAGCAATTTCAAAACCATATGTTTTTTGTGGAGTAGTTAAAGTAGCTCCATTTAAATCAATAATGACTTGACGAGTAATTTGGATAGTTTCACCATCCTCGGGAGCACTAAAGCCTGAAGCACTGATCTTACAGGTTGTTTGGTTAGCGTCACCAAGACAAGTTTGGAAATCATTCCAACTATTAATATTCTCGGTAGCAAAAACATTAGGAATTGCCATCATACCTGTAGCAAAAGCAAATGCCATACCAATTAATAATTTCCTTTTTTTCATTTAATTTTTTCTCCTTTCTTATTCTCATTATAACCCCCCCCCTAGTCAAGCTTTTTTTCAAAAAAAATTTTCGCAAATTGTATATACATTTGCAAAATAAAATATATAAATAAAAATAAAAAGTTGCAAAATAAATTGACTGAAATATATAAAAAAGTATAAAATAAATTGCAA
>CANPXJ010000043.1 GCA_947585915.1 uncultured Bacilli bacterium
TAAACAGGTATCTCTTCCAACATTTATAGTAGCAACATAATCTTCAAATCCAGGAGGTATCCCATTTTTTAAATTATCAGAATTAACATAATAAACTGCATCTCCTGATTTATTAGAAGGTAAATTGTTAACTATTATTGAATAATCGCCGCATGATGCTTTCAAATCATTTTGTTTTTCTTTTGCTACTGCATATAATCTATAATTATATATAGCTTGGTCATATCTATTTCTTTTCTTCTGGTCATTGACTAAAAGAATAAATGCTGCATAGATAACAACTAAAGAAACTGATAATATAGCACAAACTACAATAGTTTCAACAAATACAAACCCATTTTTTTCTTTCATAAGCATCTACCTTACTTTAAATAAAGTATATCAAAAAATGATTATTTAGTCTATTTTAATCTCTTTTTTCGTGCATATTTTGTCGAATGATTTTTATTGATTAAATTTATAATAACTATCAAGTGCTTTTGGGGGCATTTACCTTCTTATATCTTGTTTCTTCATAATTCTTTGGGATTTTGGTTTTTAAGGAGTTAATGGGTTATGAAAGATATCTTAACTTTGTTAAAATGTTTTATCATTATACTTATTTTAAGCATACTAGCTAGTATCTTAAAATAAAAAGGACGCCCACTCTCTTGAGTAATCTTTTCTGCATGGCTTCGAAACGAAAAGTGGAGATGCTATTTCTTTAGCACTTACATTTTTATTATATCCAATAATTTAAAACTTTTTTGTTGCTAATTACCCCTTAATATCTAATTTATTTTATACTAAATAATTTTAAAGCATACTCCATAACTGGGTCATTATTATTAACATAATCATCCAAAGTTAATTCAATATTTTTATCAATTTCAACAAATACCGGTTTTAGAAGGTCTGGATACTTTTTTAAGGCCATAGAAAAATACCATGGCATTTTAAATTTTCGTCATAATACCAATATGTTGCACTACCACCTACTACTATATTATCGAATGTTTTACGCATCATGCAATTCCCAAAACTACTAATTGTCGTCGCTGGAGGAGTACCTATTATTTTAGAACCAATATTTTTTAAATCAATTAAACACATCCTACCACTAGAAAAAACTTTTTCATCCGATAAAGTAATAATTTCTTTACCTTTCAAAAACCTAACCAAATAACCATTTATAAATGAATTCCCTCCCCTGTTTCCACGCAAATCAACAATATATCCTTTTATATTTTTCATTTTTTCTAAACTATGAATTAATTTACACATTTTTTCTTCGTCTTGACATAAATTATATGTAATGATAGCTATATCTTCTTTAACTTCTAAATTATAATTTTCTTTTTTTACTTTATCAACATATAATTCTAAATTGTTTAAATCAAATTCTATTTTTCCATTATTTGTACTAATAATTAGAAGATTTGTTATATCTAATGATGGTAATGATTTAAGAATATTAACTCTAACTAAATATTTTTCTAACATTAAATTTAAATAATTTTTAGAATAATAACTTATTATTTTTTCTAATTCCGAAATGATTATTTCTATATTAATCCCATTTATTTGTTTAATTATTTGTCCTTTAAAACAATTTAAATTTTCATTGCAATCAATGATATATACATTACCATCAATAATTTTAATTTTTAAAGGTAAAAATTTATCTTTTTTAATAAATGCTCCCGTATGTGAATCATAAGGATGTAGCATATATTTAAACATATAATTTAAATAATAGCATAAATCGAATTCATTAAACTTTTTCTTATCAGCAATTATTTCATCTAATTTATTAGCAAAATCTTCTTTTGAATGTAGTAAATAAAAACAAGGATGCCCTTTAAATACTTGATTATTTATTTCAACTACGCCATCTGTTAAAAAACTAACAATTTCCTTAATTTTATTTTTCATTTCAATTTTTTTCATTACTCCATCTACCACCATTCTTTTTCAATTAATAGTATATCATACCGATATTTTATAATTTATATTAAATTTGTTTTACAAATTAAGACCAAGTTCAAAATTTTTTACCAAACTTTAATTAAAAAAATGAAAAATCGATATATTATACCGATTTAATCATCTTGTAAAACTGCTTTTATTCTTCTAACACCTGCCGAAGAAGATTCTTCTTTTTTTATTTTAAATTTTCCTAATTCTTTTGTATTTTTAACATGTGGTCCCCCACATAATTCTTTAGAAATTTTACCTATGCTATATACTGTTACCCTATCAGGATATTTTTCAATAAACATACATTCAGCACCCGAAGCCAAAGCTTCATCTTTACTCATTTCTTCTTTTGTTACATCTATTTCTGCATCTATCCATTTATTAACTAAATCTTCTACTTTTTGCTTTTCTTCATCTGTTAATTTATGGTCACAATTAAAATCAAAACGCATTCTTTGTTCTGTAATGTTAGAGCCTCTTTGATGAGTATCCTTACCTATAACCTCTTTTAAAGCAGCATTAAGTAAGTGCGTTGCGGTATGATATTTAGTTTCTATTTCTCCGTGGCCTCCAAGTCCACCTTTAAATTGCCCAGCTGATGCTGTTCGAGATAATTCTTGATGTTCTTTAAATTTCTTTTTAAAACCTTCAACATCCACTTTTAAACCAAGTTCTCCTGCTAACTCTTCTGTTAGTTCAAGAGGAAATCCATAAGTATCAAATAAATGAAAAGCTGTAATACCATCTATATCTTTATTATTTTTAGCAACTTTATTAAATTCTCTTATACCCTTTTCTAATGTACGATTAAATTTAACTTTTTCATTTTTTAAAACATCTAAAACAATTTGGTGATTATCTTTTAATTCTTTATAATATTCTTCATACATTTCTAAAATTTTCAAAGCAATTTGTTCTTCCCAATTAGAATTAATATCAATACCCAAAGTTTTAGCATGACGAATAGCTCTTCTAATAAGTCGTCTTAAAATATAACCTTGACCAACATTGCTTGGTTTAATTAAAGAAGGATCAGCACTAATAAATACAGCTGTACGCAAATGATCAGCAATAATTCTCATGCTCTTTTTATTATCAACATATTTTTGCTTAGATACATCTTCAATTATTTTGATTATTGGTTGCCAAATACTAGATTCGTAATTATCATTTTTTCCTTCTAAGATAGCAGTTGTGCGCTCTACTCCCATCCCAGTATCAACATTTTTTTTAGGTAGTTCGGCAATTGTGCCATCTTCATTATGATTGTATTGCATAAAAACATCATTCCAAATTTCTACCCAACGCTCATCTTCAGGATCAAATTTATCCGGAATATCATCATCACTACGCCAGTAAAACATCTCTGTATCTGGTCCACATAAACCAGGTAATTCTAAATTAGGCCACCAATTATCTTCTTTAGTAGCACATATTCTTTCTTCTTTTATGCCTAAATCCATCCATAATTTTTTTGTTTCTTCATCCATCGGAGCAATTTCATTACCAGCAAAAATAGTAACAGCTAGGCGCTCTACGGGTATATTTAAAACTTGAGTTAAAAATTCAAAACTCCAGGTTATTGCTTCTTTTTTAAAATAATCCCCCAAAGACCAATTACCTAACATTTCAAAAAAAGTATGATGAAATGAATCCCCTACTTCATCCAAATCATTAGTTCTAACACATTTTTGATAATCAACTAATCTCGTTCCATAAGGATGAGGTTGTCCCATCAAATATGGTATTAATGGTTGCATTCCTGCTGTATTAAATAAAACAGTATTATCATTTTCGGGAACTACAGGTGCCGAAGGTATTTGTTTGTGTTTTTTTTCTTTAAAAAAATTAATATATAAATCTTTTAAATTCATGTTATTTCCTCTATTCTATATCTAAGTCTACTAAATTATATTTTTCATTGAAAAATTTGAAAATTATTTTTAAGAAAGCAATTATCGGGGTGGCTAAAACCATGCCGACAATTCCAAAGAAACTACCAAAAATAGTTAAACCAATAAGGATAGTTACTGGATGTAATTTCATAGTTTTACTCATAACTATTGGTTGAATTATATAACTTTCTAAAGTTTGGAAAATAATTATGACTACTAATGCTAATATTCCCGTTAAAGGGCTTTGCGAAAAACCAACTACGACCGCCGCCGCACCTCCGATATAAGGACCTATATAAGGAATTAAATCAGTAATACCACAGAACATTCCAAATAGTAACGGCGCTTTTAGGCCAATAACGGCAAAACCAATGGAACAGCCAACTAGAATAATACTCGCAACGCCAAAGACTCCATTAACATATTTACGAAGTTGACGACCGATTTCATCTGTAAGTTCAGTAACTTCATAACGATATTTTTTGGGTATTAATTTAACAAAATGTTTATGGATGGAATTAAAATCAAATAGCATATAAAAGCCAATAATTAAACTGATTAAGAATGTGCCAATTCCACTAAAGATTGAACCAATACCACTCATTAAGGTATTTGGTAGACCTTCGACAATATTATAGAAAAATGAACCAATATTACTATAAAGACCATTTTTAATATTATTTAATGTTTTAGGACTAACATTACTTATATTATTAAAACATTCATTTATAAAATCTTTAATACCACTAAATATATTAGGAATAGCTGAAACTAGTTCATTAAATTGATTTATCACTGTTGGAACGAGCATACTTAAAAATAAATATAAAATAGCAATAAAACCTAAATAAACGACAACAACAGCCAAACCTTTTTTAAACCCATTACGATGTAAAAATTCAACTAATGGATTAAATAGCCAAGCAATAATATAACCAATAAATAAAGGAGTTAATACACCTAAAAAGGTTAAAATAAATTTTGGTATATGCCATTGTTTAACTACCAAAGTAATCAGCAATATTACCCCAATAATCATGGCAACATATAATATTTTTAATATTTTTTTCGATAAATTAACTGAATCATTAATTGCTTCAATATCTAATTTTTTATTATCGTTTGTTTTTTTTGTTGACATAAAATTCACATCCCTAGTTCCATTATAACACACAATAAAAATCAATACTATTATTGCCATTTTATTTTACATTTTTTTTATTTTTTCTTCAAAAAAAATTAGGATGAATATATCACCCTAACTTTTTATACTTTACTACATATTTTTTAAAGTTTTATCAGCACAATCCATGGCACTATTAAGTAGTTTATCGGCATTTTTCTTTGTGTCTTTATTCATTAAACAATATGTGGCAATACCAGCTCCCATGATACTTGCTGTTACCATTAAAGACATTGCTTTTTTCATAATACACCATCCTTTACTTTAATAGTTTGGCTAATTTTTTTAATTAATATTCATAATTAACTCTTTTAAATAAGTTTTACGGTTCCTACTATAAGAATTTTTGGTTGCTTGTAAAAAGCATTCAGGTGAACCAATTATAACCAAACTTTTTTTAGCTCTAGATACACCAGTATAAATTAATTTGTTGTATAACATTTTATGATATGCAGAGCTAATTGGCATGATAACATGATTAAATTCACTTCCTTGGGCTTTATGAATAGTCATTGCATAAGCATGTTTAACATTAATCATCTCATCTTTTTGATATTCTATGTAACTACCATCAAAATCAATAGTAATTACATCTTTATTATAGCCGTTTTTAGCAATTTTATACACATAGCCAATATCGCCATTATAAACATTATTATCTGGATCATTTACCAGTTGAATCACTTTATCCCCAACGCGATATATGACATCCGAAATCTTTATCTCTTTCTTATCTTTATCTTTAGGATTAAAAAGATTTTGTAAACAATAATTTAAATTATCAATCCCATTTTCGCCTTTATACATAGGGGCAAGGATTTGAATTTGTTTTTCATCTAATCCTTTTTGCTTGCTCATTAAACAAATTTGCTGAATCGTATTTTTAATATTAGATGCATCAACATTTAAAAAATTATAATCATCTTTTTGTTCTAAAAAATTTGTACTTAAATTTCCCTCTTTTATTTCTTTAGCTAAATAAGGAATATAGGAATTATCACTTTGACGATAAATTTGAGACAACTCGACATGACAAAAAGCTTCGGAATCAATTAAATCATTTAATATAAGACCAGCTCCCACAGATGGAAGTTGATTGGTATCGCCTACTAATATGAGTTTGATATTACTATAAATTCCTTCTAATAAAGCCGAAAATAAATTATTATCTATCATACTTACTTCATCAACAATAATAAATTTTTGAAAATTTTTATTATCAGCATTCACTTTAAAAGTATTATCTTCCTGATTCCATTTTAAAAAACGATGGATGGTCATAGCGGGAAGATGTGTAGTTTCACTCATTTTTTTACTAGCTCTTCCCGTTGGGGCCAGTAAAGCAATCGTATTTAAAATATCAATGTTACTTAAATTATTTTCTTCGATATAAATTTTTACAATGGCATTTATTATCGTTGTTTTACCAGTACCTGGTCCACCCGTTATAATACAAACATTATTATTTAGGGCACTTTTAATTGCTTCTTTTTGGTCACTATTATATTTTACCTCCTCTTCTTTTTCTAATAATTTTATTTTCTCGCTACAATTATTAATTTTTTGATTGTAAGAATTTTTAATTAAATATAAATTTTCAGCCACACTTTTTTCTTTTTGAAATGTTTCAAATAAAAATATCTTATCATCAATTATTTTAATTGTCTTTTCTTTTTCTAAATAAGCTAAATGTTCATCAATACTCGCAACGGGAATGGCAAACTCGCGATTTAAAAATCTAATTATATCATCTTTAAAATGGTAAGTATCACCACTTATAAATTCCATTCTTTTTAAAGCTTCGACAATACAAGCATAAATTCTAATTAAACTATCTTTTTGATAATTTTCTAAATATATCTTATCTAGTTTTTTAAAATCGATAACTTCTACTAAATCATAAATATTATTATCAATAATTTCATTTATATTTTCATATTTTTCGATTAGTAAAAGTGTTTCTTTTAAACTAAAACCTAATTTTTGTAAACTTAAAATTGTTTCATCTTTTTCATCATATTTAACAATTGATTCATAAATCTTAGTAGCTTTTTTTTGACTCATATTATTAACTAGTAATAATTTAGACGGATCTTTTTTAATAATAGTTAAGGCATCTTCTCCTAAAACCTCGACAATCTTTTGGGCGGTTTTTTCTCCACAACCTTTAATTAATGAACTTGATAAAAACTCAATGACCGCATCTTTTCCCTCTGGTTTTACTTTTTGGTATTCTTTGACTTCAAATTGATAACCATATTTATTATGATAAATATAATTGCCTTTAAAAATATAAGTATCTTCTTTATTTAACTCGGGAAAGTAACCCGTAAATGTGATAGTCTTATTTTTATATTCTTGCATTTCTTCATCGTCAGTGGCTTTAATATGAAATTGACCTACTTTATAACCACTAGTTGCTTCAAAAATTATATAACGAACTTTGCCTTTTATTGTTGCCACATATATCACCAAATAAATAATAACATTAGTTAGGTTTTTAAAACAAGCTATTATTAATAACTTTTATTTAATTTTTTGATAATAATCATTACTAATAATCATCTTATTTAATTCAATTTTTTGTTTTAAATAGTTTCCTGTTTGGCGATTCAGGTTTGTTGAGTTTTCTAAACTATAGCCATTAGAATCATACCAACTACCATCACTAAACATAAGCAAGTCAGAATGATTTGAACTAAAAATATCAGTTCCCATATATAAACTTGCATCATATTTTATCCCAAATAAATTAAATATTGTTGGTAAAATATCAATATCGTTGACAAACATATCATAATCTTGATGTTCAATTTTAGGATTATAAATTATAAAAGGAATTTGTCTAATTTCATAATTATTATCTAATTTTTCTAAATTACTTTTCTCCTCTTTACTAAAATTATAAGAATAAGGATAATGATCTGAAAATAAAACTAGCACCGTATTTTCTAAAATTCCCTCTTTTTCTAAACTATTTTTTAATTTTTCTAACATATCATCTGTTCTTTTTGACAAATAATCTAAACAATTCTTTTCGCCTTTTATTTTATTTTCATTGCAAACAAAATTATTTTTATAAGGACCATGACCTGACATAGTGATAATAAAACTCATAAACTTATCTTTGGTTATTTTATTATATATTTTCTTATTAGTTATAATTTGACTATCCATATATACTTGAGGATTTTCTAAAATATCATAAAGAAAATAACTATTGCTAAAATTAAGAGATTTATGTAATTTAGTCCGATTATAATAATAACCATGATTTTCATGAATTGAAGAAGTATTATACCCATTTATATTAAATAAGGATGCTAAAGATTTAGTGTAATTATTATTGATAATATTATAATTATTACCAATATAATATAAACCAGTATTAGCTGTATATTCTGTAGCGATAGTTGAAGTATTTTTAGAGAAACGCTTCGTAAAATTCCAACCATTATTTTTAAAATAATTTAAGGTTGGCATAACCTCATCATTTATTTGCATTTGATCAATACTTTCCAGCATTATCATTATAAGATTTTTATCTTTAAAAATGCCCGTCTTTTCATTATCAACAGTTTCATCTTTCAAATCCTTGCGCAATTTATTTATCTTTTCGACACTTCCCACTTTATGATTTAAATTATCATAGTAAAAATAAATATCTCGAAAAGTATAGGCAATCATACCTACTGATTGCAAAGAACGATTAGGATTACTATAGTTATCATAATAATATTTAGGATAGTCAACCTGACTCCAGTCTCCTTCTTCATAATTAGCAAAACTCATTATTATTAAATTTTTAAAAACCCAAAATAAAAGGATTGTTCCAGCTATAACTATAATTCTTTTTAATTTACCTTTAACTTTAGAAATTTTCTTTAAAGCTTTAAAAGACAAGATAAAGAAAAATAAAGATAATATAATAACTCCTATAAAAATTACCGAAAGATGCTCAGTTAAAAAATTTAAATAAACAAGACCCTCATTAACATTAACTAAATCATAAATTGATAAAACACTTCCTTTAATCATTAATAACATATAACTGGCAATAAAAAGACTAATTATTAAAAGATAAAAACTAATCATTACTATGTAATCAATAATTTTAGGTAACATAATAACAATAATACTTATTAATAGAGAATAAATAAGTGTAAGTAAATTAGGTTGAACTGCAAAAAAAGAAAAAAATGCTGTTTTAGAAAAAATAATAAAACGCAAAGAAAAATCTAAAATAAAGATTGCTAATATATAGAATATAAAATAACATAAAGTTGAATGTAAATTAAAAAGTTCTTTTAAATAATAATAAATTCTTTTTAAATATATAAATAAATCTCGGGGTTTAGAAAGATTTAAATCATCTTTTTCTATATTTAACGACATTCTTTTTAATAATTTAATAAAAATTGTTAATATTACCACTACGCCTAAAGACAATAACGTATATTTAATATAATATTGTAAGGTAAAATTACTTAAATTAAAAAAACATTTAATAAATATAAAATCAATTAAATTTACCAATATTACCATTAGTAAGTAATTAATTATATAATAAAAAAATTTATGGATTTGTTTATTTTTAAATTGATAAAGAAATTTTATTACTACATATATCAAAGATGGTAGCAAGATACTAATTGCTTTTATATTAATCCCTCTTCCTATGTTTTTATTTTATCATAATTTTAAGAAAGATTTTATAAAAAAAATTATAATGTTTTGGCACCTTTAACTATGTTTATAACATTATAATCTTCCTCATCACCAGTAATATATAAATTATAAGCATCATGTTGAACAATAGTAATTGCTATTAATGCTTTATGATATTTATTTAAAATTACATTCATTTCTTTTTCTTGCGCTTCGGGACTTAAGGAAGCACCATATTTTACGAAATTATCATAAGCTTCTTTCGCATCATTATAGATTTGATTATAATTTTTATCATCTGGCATATTTTCCCCATAAATAGGAGGAATAGTAGCATTATTTATAACATATTCGATAAAATCATTATATATTTCTATTCTTTCGCCAAATGGTAATTTATTAATTTCATCTTGGGTATAGTTAGTATAAGCAACCGGTTTAGAAGAATTGCTAACCTGTGTTAATTCTTCTTTCGTTTCTTTAACAAATTGATCAGCTTTAATCGCCCCATAAGAAAATAATCTTACTCCGCCAAAAACACAAGTAGAGGCAATAACTCCTGATAAGAATAAAGGTAAAGCTTTTTGCAAAGATTTTTTTCTTTTTTTAGATGAGCCAAACTTATCACTATATCTTAGATAACCGATTTCCACTTTTCCTTCATCAGTTAATTTTTCTAATCGATACTCTTCTATTTCCATAAAATCACCATCTTTATCATTATTATATTATATTAGTTAACTATTAAGCAATTTGATATACTACCCTTTACACCCTCTTGACTAATCTCGGTTATCAAGACTTGATATATTTTATTTGGAGTTAAACTTCCTTTAATTTTAATTAAAATATAATTATCAGAATGGCCATAAGAATAAGTGCCATCATATCTTTCAATTAATACACTAACCTTTTTATTTAAAAACTTTTGATAATAAGCATTTTCTAGTCTTTTAGATAATTCTAACATCTTTCGAGTCCTTTTTTTCTTAGTGGTTCCATCTATATGATTAGGTAACTCTTCAGCTTTCGTATTTTTACGTAATGAAAAGGGAAAAACATGAATTTTACTAAAGCCAATCTCTTGGCAAAAATTATAAGAATCGATAAAATCTTGTTCACTTTCACCTGGAAAACCAACAATTAAATCCGTTGATAAACTAATATCCGGTCTAACTTTTCGAATTTTATTAACTATTTCTTTAAATTTTTTAGTATCGTATCTTCTATTCATTAGTTTTAAAATTTTATCGCTGCCGCTTTGTAAAGGAATATGTAAATGATTGCAAACTTTAGGATTTTCTTTTAAAACTTGTAAAAATTTATCAGTAATTTCTAATATTTCAATAGAAGATATTCTTATTCTTTCTAAATTTTTTATTTGACTCATTTTTATAATTAAATCACTTAAATCATAATTATTCCATTTATATGAGCCGGTATGAATTCCAGTTAAGACTATTTCTTTATGTTTTAGGGAAAGTTCTTGAGCTTCGCTTAAGGCTTTAGAAAAATCTTTACACCTAGCTACCCCTCTTAAATAAGGAATAATACAATAAGAACAATAATTATTACAACCATCTTGAATTTTTAAGAAAGCCCTTGTTAAAGATGTAAATTGATTTACTTGCATATCTTCAAATCTTACTTTTTGCATATCATCAAAATGATAATATTTATTTTTATTATTAATATATTCTTCTACTAACTCAACTATTTGACTTTTATTATTAGTCCCCAGCAATATATCGATATCTAAATCGTCTAATGTTTCTTGATGATTCTGGCTCATACATCCACATACTACCAAAATAGCTTCAGGATTTTGTTTTTTTACCCCTCTAATTATTTTTTTAGATTTATTATCAGCCATATTTGTAACACTACAAGTATTAACTATTACAATTTGAGCATTTTCAATATTTTGAGACTCGATAAAATCATTATTTAAAAATTTTTCTTTTATGATTTCGCTTTCATAAGCATTAACTTTACAACCTAAAGTAATAATATAAAAATTCATTTTATTCACCACCAAAAAAGAACCACAACGGCTCTATGATAACATATTTTTTAAATTCTTTAAAGCTTCTAAAAAAGCTTCTTCTTCTTTATAACTAATAGAATGTACCTCTGTATCTGTACTATCCTCATTGTAATTGGCAATATTTTTTAAATCAACTTTTTTAACAAGCACTCCAGATGAGGCATCTTCATCATCATAATTTATTTTCATAGAATTACTATTTTTAATAAGTTCATCATAACTTATAATAGCTTTTTCTTCTTGTTCTCTTTCATAAGGAGTTAGCTCAATATTTTTAGTTTTTGGAGCTTGTTCTATTTGTCTAGTTATTTCTTTTAAATCCAACATATCATTTACTTCACTTTCTTCAATTTCTAAGGTACTTATTTTATATAGATAAATTACCGATATTATGAGAATAATAAAAGTCATTAAAGCTATTATAATAATCATATCAACAACGCTTAATTTACCAATTAATTCAATTAGGGAAGATACAAATTGTCTCATAATTTTCACCTGCAAGCTTATTATATCAATAGTAAAGTGATTTGTAAATTAATTATTTAAATTTTACATTTCCATTGTCATCTCTGTGTAAATTTAATTTATAACAAATGGATTTTCCTTTGTTCCCTCACCTGTCATTTTAACATCCGAGTTTAAATTTATTACTGGTCTTACATGTCCAGCTGCATAATGATGATATGATATATATGTTGCTGGAATAGAACCAGGATGAGAATAATCATACTCATTTATGTGTACATAGTTGGTTAAAGTATAAGGAGACATTGTCCACCACATATCACTTAAAATATATAAAAAATAATTTGTATTTGCATAAATAC
The DNA here is from genome assembly GCA_947585915.1 of uncultured Bacilli bacterium. Classification (GTDB taxonomy): domain Bacteria; phylum Bacillota_I; class Bacilli_A; order RF39; family UBA660; genus HGM10766. The sequence goes on from CANPXJ010000043.1 coordinate 12,583, forward strand.
CTCCACTATAACTGGTCTCGTCTATATTTAATAATCCAATTTTTAATTTATACATTCCTCCATATGATTTTAAACTTCCATCTTCTTCCGTCGGATTTGGACATTTTAAACTCGGTTGATAATCAAGCCATACTCTTTTGTACCCACCAAAACGAAAATGCGTTTTGGTTTCATCATAGTATTCTCCAAATGATACATCATTACAATATCTACTTGTTTCTATCTTATCATCTATATCACTTAAATTTTTTTCGTACCACTCTTCTAAATATGTTTTCATTGTACTTGCTGTTCCTTCTTCTTTGGTACATGGGTTATCTTTTGTACAGGGATGAGTATTATTTCTTGTATATCCTGAATATTCCACAGCAGTCCTATTACTATTATATTCTTTCTGACCTATTGATTCTTCATTTATTAATCTTACAGAACCATCTCCATTTATTCGTACTATTCTCCATATTATTGGGTCTCCTGCTTTTATTATCTTTTCTTCTATACTATTTTGACATTCTTCTAATGTTTTATATGTTCCTTTTTTATACTCTTCATTACAATAATTTAATGCATCATTTTTATTACTATATATAGCTTTTAATTGATTTTTTACTACATAAAATTTAATATCTTCTTTATAGGTCCCTAATTTAACATAGTTGTTCTTGATATCTCCTCGAAAATAGTAACTTATTCCATCATCATCTTCAGTTTTGTATAGTCCACTTCCCGTATTTGTTCCACTTGTTGGTGGTTCTCCTTTACTAAAGTCGGGCTCTTCTTCTATTACTACATATCTTTGATTAAATATATATTTTACTTCTACTAGTTTTACTTGACATTTGGTATC
>CANPXJ010000044.1 GCA_947585915.1 uncultured Bacilli bacterium
ATTGAATCATAAACAATAGGAATTATTTTTTTATTATCACTTGGATCTAATGTATAAGCATTTTCTTTACTTATGGCTTCATTAAGAAGTATTCTCATGACTTTGATCACCTCCCTTCTATTTACATTATTATAGAAAAGTTGGTGATTTCCTTTATTTTTTTACAAAAACATAAAAAAAACCAGAAATTAATCTAGTTTAATTACTTTTTTGATTTATTAAATATTTTTGCAAAATTGACATAAAATGATTATTAATAGCATTTTGGTTTTCTTTATTATTAGCTTCAATTCTAAAAGTTAAACACGGAGTAGTGTTACTTGCTCTAAGTAAAACCCAACCATTTTCATAAAAGACTTTTATTCCATCTATATCGATAAATTTATAATTTAATTTAGCGTATTCAGCTTTTACAGAGTCAACAATTAAAAATTTATTTTCATCACTTACTTTTATTTTAATTTCCGGAGTAATCAGATATGTTGAGGTATCATTAAACATTTCACTTAAACAAGAGGTTGTATTACTTAAAATTTCTAGTATTCTTAAACCATTATACATACCACAGTCGATACCAGGCCATCTATCATTAAAAAATAAATGACCAGAATATTCTCCGCCAAAGGAAAGATTATCTTTGTTAACTTTATATCTCGTGTAGGATGCTCCAGTACGATAACATAGAGGAGTACCTCCTAGTTTTTTTATTTCATCTTCTAAAACTTTAGAACATTTAACATCATACAAAAATGTTTTATTAGAAATACTTGTAATTAAAGACCTAATTATTAAAATCATTAAGTATTCAGTAGAAACAATTTCTCCTTTATCATTTACAACACCAAGTCTATCTCCATCTCCATCATAAGCAAGTCCGATATCAGCCTTTACTTCTTTAACTTTTTCTTGGAGCATAACTAAATTTTCAGCAACATTAGGATCGGGATGGTGATTGGGGAAGGTTGGATCACTTTCGCCATTTATCATAACTATATCTAAATTTTTAAAATGTGAGTATATTTCTTTAGCAAATAAAGAAGTAGTTCCATTTCCTGGATCAATAACAACTTTTAAAGGATGTTTTAGGTTCATACTAATACTTGATTCAATTAAAGATTTATAGTAAGGAAAAATGTCTAATGTTGATAATTTTCCTTTGCCATTTTTAAATTTTCCCTTTAATGTATAATCACGAAAGTCATATATTTGTTTTCCGCGAGCCATTCCTAAATTATCAAATGTAAATTTAAAACCATTGTATTCTTTAGGATTGTGAGAAGCAGTTACCATAATACCAAAGATCGTATTAGTTTTTAGACAAGCATAGGCAAACATGGGAGTTGCACAGACTTTTAAATCGATAACATTAGTACCACTATCAAGTAATCCTTTAATTAAATTTTGCGTTAAAGAAGGGGAGGATAAACGATTATCTTGACCAACTACACAAGTCTGTTGGTTATACTTTTCATTAATAAAACTACCATAACTTCTACCAATAGTATAAGCATCATCATCACTTATCTCTTCATTATATATTCCTCTAATATCATACTCTCTAAATATTTCTTTTTTCATAACTATCACCATCTATAATATATCATTTTTTATTATGATAAGATAACTAATTTTAATACTTTTATCTAAATTGACAAAAATTAGATATTTAGGTTATACTTTTAATATAAAATAGGTGGTTAAAGTGAAAGAAAAAAATGGATTTACATTAGTAGAATTACTTGCAGTCATTGCAATTTTGGGCTTATTAATTGGGATTGCTGTACCTAGTACATTATTAATTTCAAAAAACATAAAAGAAAAACTTTATGAAAGTAAACTGAAAAATATTGAAGTGGCCGTAGAGCATTATTTAGAAGACTACAAAGACAACTGTAGTCATACGAATAATTTAGAACAGCTAGAACAAGATTTAACAATAAAGAAATTAGTGGATAATAATTATTTAAAACCTGATAATAATCAAGAAATAAAAAATCCCATAGATGGGGAAAACTTATATGACAAATCTATAAAAGAATTAAAAATAAAAGATTCAAAAGCTATAAATTTAGTTGAAATATGCGCAAAAATAAATGAAAATACTGATAATGAAAAAAATCAAATCCCTGGAGAATCAACTGATAAATCTACAACTTATACTTTGCTTTATAATCGAATTTTAAATGAAAACGAAATAGTTAATAAAAGTGATGATAAATTGCCAAATTTAAAAACATCATTACCATCTGATATATTTTATGGTGAGAAAACTACAAAAAGATTAGACAATACTATTAAAGAGTTACAAAATTTAAGTGGTCTATATGGAGCATACGATTGGAATGATAAACCTACTTATTATTTTCGAGGGAATGTGGAAAACAACTATGTTATGTTTGATAAAAATGATAAATATAATAAAAAACAATTTAGTAAGGTTTATAAAATAAAAGATAAAAACAATAATAAATGGTTAGTATTTGAAAATGAAACTTGGGCAAAATCTGATTGTAATATGAATTGGTATAAATATGGTTATAAATCCAAAGATTGTGAGATTGAACCTGATGAAATACTTACGGAAGAAGAAAAACCAATGGTTTGGCGAATTGTTAGAATCAATGGAGATGGGACGATTAGATTAGTTCTTGATGGAAGTATAGGCAATTATAAATTTAATGAAAATAAAACATCAGGATTCACTCATAATGAAGAAGTTTCTAATTTTGGCTATAATAATCACTTAAAAAGCATTTATGATAATGAAAATAATAAATTTTCAAATATTGGTATATCAGGATGTACAGATAGTAGTATTAAAACTATATTAGAAAATTGGTATATTGATAATTTAGATAGGTATGATAATTATTTAGATGATGGCTTGTTTATAAGTGATAGAGTAAAACCAAATATTGATGATAAAATCTATAAAAATAATACTTCTTTAATACAACGCCTTTATAAAAATTTTAGTTTTCGAGCACTAAGTGCAACAGAGAAAAACAATTTAAAAGAATCCGGTATTTATGAATTAAAAATTGGATTATTAACTATAGAGGAATTATTAATGGCAGGAGTAGGAGAGGTCTTACCAACTGGATCTGTTAATCATTCGTATAATGATTTACTAGAAGAATATAAATATAATAAACTTGTAAATGTGTATAATTATTTAAATAATTCAGCGGGAATGACTATGTCTCCTTTTGATGATTATCATATTTATATTTTTAAACCAGCAACTCTTACGGATGATGTTGATTCAGGATATCCAGGATACACTGATGACGAATATGCTGATCCAATTGAATGTACAGACACGAATGAATATCAAGAGTATCATAAAACTTACAGTAATAGTGATAGTGATGATATTGATAGTGTTTGGGGGGCTTATTATTGTGGCGAAGTTGGCGGAGAAAATGATAGTGATGTTCCAGAAGCTAAAGTACCAGAACCTTTAAAAATGTATATAGGCAAAGATACTTATCATCGATTTTATATTGATGTATCTCATTATGCTACTGCAAGTGTTAATGAAGAATTAAGTGTTTCGCCTGTTATTAACTTAAAAGAAAACATAAAAGCTAAAACAGGAACCGGAACAAAAGATGACCCCTATATTGTTAGTATAGATTAAAAGTAGGTGACTAAATGGAAAAGAAAAATGGATTTATAGCAATATCGATACTATATTCATTCTTTTTATGTTTTGTAATGTTAATGGCGGGGCTTCTAGCTAATTATGTTTCAACTAAATTTTTATTAGATAAATTAAACGTTCCTTTAAATATAAAAATAGGAACAGAGGATGAAGAAAAAATAGAAGCTCCAGATTTTGTAGATAATAAAACGGTAGTAGAAGAAAAAATAACGTTAAGTGATTATCTTACAAGAGGGGGAGGTTTATCTGAATCTTACGATATTGATTTTGGTGATTATAGGAATAGTGCGTGTCCCGAAAAAATTGATTTTGCTGATGGTGAACCACGAAAAGTAAAACCTAGTTATACCTGTAAGCCTTGGCTTGGTGTAGGAAATTGTTGTAGTTCTTTTGCAATTCATACGGGAGGAATGTTTAAAAGAAGTGAAAATGGGAAAGATTTTTACTATTTTAGAGGAGATGTTAATAATTATATTAAGTTTGCCAATATGATGTGGAATATCATTAGAGTAAATGAAGATAAGAGTATTAGAATAGTGTTAAATCCAGATCTGAATTCAACTTATAATAAAAATAAGATTGGACAAAGTGCTTTTAACACTCAAGATAATGATGCAAAATATGCAGGATTTACATATGATAATAAACAATCATGTACAAAAAATAATCCATGTAAAGTAGATTTTAACAGCTCATCAACATCAGCATCAAATGCATTTAATAATACTTACGAATGTACAAATAGTACAGTAAAGAAGTATTTAGAAAAATGGTATTTTGATAATTTAAAAGGATATGATAGTGAAATAGAATATGGAATATTTTGTAATGATGTATCAATATCAAAAAATAAAAATGGTAACGTAAACAGTAGTACCTACAATAGAATATTTGTTGATCGTTCTCCGCAAATTTCATGCGAAGACCCAAAAGATGAAAATGGAAATTTAAAAAGTTATGGAGGAGTATATAGAACTAAAATAGGATTAATTACAGCCGATGAAGCTAATATGGGTGGATTATCTGCAGACACTTTGGATGTAGGTACTAATACTCGTATCGCAACAGATGATACTTATTTATATACTTATGGCAAATATAGACTTACTATGTCTGGTTCAGATTTTTGGGGGAATAAGGCAAGGATTTTTGATACTCATCCGCTCAATGTTGGGATGGGAAATATTAATGTTAGTGATAGCTATGAATATATTTATCCTGTTATAAATTTAAAAGCAGATACTTTATATAATGGAGGTGTTGGCAGCGAGAATGATCCGTATACTATAAAATAATAATATAAATTAACATTTGCACCAATTAAAAAAAACATATATAATTTATATGGATGTGATACTATGATTAAAAAAATATTAGTACCATATGCAACTTATGGCAATGGTCATAAAATAGTTGCCAATTATATAAAGACAAGTTTTTTAAATAAAGATGATAACTTAATTATAAAAACAATCGATTTATTAGATTACGCCACTCCCGCTATGAGAAAAATTAGTAAAACATTATTTGAAAAAACAATGTTTGCTAAAAGACCTGTTATTTGGGATTTAGTATATCGTTTTTATAATCATAACATTCAAGCTAAAGGGTTAAAATATATTGCTTATCAGCTATTTGATAAAGATTCATTACGCAAGGAAATAATAAATTTTAATCCTGATGTAATTATTTCAACTCATTATTTTGCTAGTATGATAGTATCTAAATATAAAAAGAAAAACTTAATTAATTCAAAACTTTATACTATTATTACGGACTATGAATTACATGAAGCATGGATAAAAACTATAAATGATGAAGAAGCTGTAATTGTTAGTAATAAAGATATAAGAAATGAAATTTTAAAAAAAGGTGTTTCTAAAGAAAAAGTTAAAGTTTTTGGTATGCCTTTATCTGATAGTTTTATTAATACAAATATTTATAAAGAAAAATTAAAATTAGATAAAGAAAAAATAACAATTTTATTTTTTGGAGGAGGGAATAACTCCAAAGTATCAATTCCTTTTTTTAAAAAATTAATAAATGAAAATTATTATTTTAATATAATTTTTATTGCTGGTAATAATAAAAAGATAAAAAAGAAAGTAACTAAAATAGTAAAAGAATATGATATTAAAAATGTTAAAGTAATTGGTTTTACTAAAAGAGTTAATGATTATATGAATGCTTCTGATTTAGTAATTACAAAACCAGGTGGAATGACAATAAGTGAATGTATATTTATGCAAAAACCAATGCTTTTAATAAATCGTAGTGCTGGACAAGAAAAAGGCAATTATAAGTATTTACTTAAAAAGAAATATGCTTTAAAAGCATCTAATATTTATAAATTTAATAGATATTTAAAAAAAATCAATAAAGATCCAAGTATTTTAGAAAAAATGAAGAATAATATGAAAAACGAAAATAAGAAAAAAGCAACGGATGAATTATATAGATTAATAATTAAATAAATTTGACAAACGCAAAAATCAAAGCTATAATTAAAAACGTTAAAGCAAATGAAAAAGACGTTAATATATGGACTTTAAAGAGAACTGATGGTCGGTGCAAATCAGGAAAGAAAATATATTAAGGATCACTTTGGATTGTGCTATATTGAAAAAAGTAAATATAGACGAGTTACTTACGTTACAAGTAAATAAGTGTATGATTAAATCATAAATTAAGGTGGTACCACGGGTATAACTCGTCCTTTAGTTTATGATTTTTTTCTTTTAAGGATGATGCTATGGATGATAAAGTAAATCAAAATATGACTAGAGAAGAAGTTATAGCAATAGTTAGTCAAAGAATTTTAGAGTTGGAAAAAGAAGATAATTTTTCTTTAAGTATTATTTATCTTAAACTAATACATAGGTATTTATTTACAGATATTTATTCCTTTGCTGGAGAATTTCGTCAAGATAATCTTTTTAAAAAAGAATATATTTTAAATGAAGAGACTATATATTATACTAATTATCAAAATATAAATACTTATTTAAAATATGACTTAGAAGAAGAAAAAAATTATAGTTATAAGAATAAAGACACAGATAAAATAATTAAACATATTAGTAAGTTTACTTCTAATATATGGCAAGTGCATCCCTTTCTAGAAGGAAATACGAGAACTGTTATGGTCTTTATAATTAACTATTTAAAAAAATTAGGTTATGAAATTGATAATCAAGTATTTAAACAAAATTTTACCTACTTTCGAAATGCTTTAGTTTTAAGTAATTGTTATGAAGGTAATAAAATAGTATCAGATATGAGTTATTTAAATAAATTTTTTGAAAATCTAATACTTGGTAAAAATGAAATATTAGATATAGAAGATTTTAAAATAGAAAGAAGGAGTAGATAATGAAAAATTTTAAAGAATTAGATAAAAGAAAAGTAAGTGAAGTTGAAGAGAGTATTTTAACATCTTGGGGTAGTGTTAATGCTATGCATGATGAACAAGTAAAAATGCATGAAAATGATGATACGTTCGTTTTCTATGATGGACCAGCATTTGCTAACCCATTACCGGTAAAAAGATACACCAAGTTAATATCCTCGAATTCCCTCTTGAATCAAGGGATTATAGGATAACAAAGGTAGATGACGGTATATTAAGACATAAGTCTGAAGACCTTAAAATTGTTGTTGCATTTGATTTTTAGTAAAATATAGGCAACACTCTACATATAAAATTTGAAATTAATATTTAAAAATCAATAAACAAGAAAGAAGGAGATAATTATGAATTATAAAGAAACATTATTGATGCCAGAAACAAGTTTTCAAATGAGAGGAAATTTACCGGAAAATGAAAAAATCCAAAGAGAAAAATGGGATGAAATGGATTTATATTCTAAAGTAAAGGAGAAGAACAAAGGAAAGAAACCATTCGTTTTGCATGATGGACCTCCTTATGCTAACGGAAATATTCATATCGGTCATGCAATGAATAAAATATTAAAAGACTTTGTTAATAGATATAAGATGATGTCAGGATATGACATAACTTATATACCTGGATGGGATACACATGGTCTTCCTATTGAACAAGCTGTTACAAACAGTGGCGTTGATAGAAAGAGTATGAGTAAAGCAGATTTTAGAGCATTATGTGAAAAATACGCTTACGAACAAATTGAAAAGCAAAAGGCAGGATTCAAAGCATTAAATGTTATAGGTGATTGGGATAATCCATATATAACATTGCAAAAAGAAATTGAAGCAAGACAAATTGAAGTATTTGCTGAAATGACAAAAAAAGGTTTAATATTTAAAGGATTAAAACCTGTTTATTGGAGTCCATCAAGTGAGTCTGCATTAGCAGAAGCAGAGATTGAATACAAAGATAGAAAAGATCCATCAATCTTTGTTGCTTTTCCTGTAGTTGAAGGTAATGATAAAGTAAAAGCCGGAGAAGAATTAGTAATTTGGACAACTACACCTTGGACTTTACCAGGCAATTTAGGTATTGCAGTTGGAGAAAATTTTGATTATGCTAAAGTTGATGTAAATGGAAAAATATATATAGTTGCAAATGACTTAGTTGATTCTTTAGCAACAGAATTTGGTTGGACAGATTATAAAGTTGTTGAAGTTATTTCAGGAACATCATTTGAAGGAGTAAAATATCGCCATGTATTTATGGATAGAGTTTCTCCTGTTATCATTGGTTTCCATGTAACTTTAGATGCAGGAACTGGTTTAGTTCATATTGCTCCTGGATATGGTGCTGATGACTTTATAATTGGAAAACAATATGATTTAGGATTAATTAATGGTGTAAACGACCAAGGTGTATTAACTGAAGAATCTGGCGAATTTGAAGGACTTTTCTTTGAAGATGCAAATAAGGCAGTCGTTCAAAAACTTGATGATCTAGGAGTATTATTAAAATTAAAATTTATTACTCACTCATACCCACATGATTGGAGAACAAAAAAACCAATTATATTTAGAGCAACTTCTCAATGGTTTTGTAGTATTGATAAAATTAGAGATGATTTATTAAATGAAATTGAAAATAATATAAAATTCCATACACCATGGGGTAAAAAAAGATTATACAATATGATAAAGGATAGAGGAGATTGGTGTATTTCAAGACAAAGAGTTTGGGGAGTACCAATTCCAATATTCTATAATGAAGATGGAAGCGAAATTTTAGATTATGATGTAATGATGCACATTGCTGAATTATTTAGAAAATATGGTTCTAATGTTTGGTTTGAAAGAGAAGCAAAAGATTTACTTCCAGAAGGATACACTAACCCAGCAAGTCCAAATGGTAAATTTACTAAGGAAGAAGATATTATGGATGTTTGGTTTGATTCTGGTTCTACTCATACAGGAGTATTAATTGAAAGAGGGCTAGATTATCCAGCAGATATGTATTTGGAAGGTTCAGACCAATATAGAGGATGGTTTAATTCTTCATTAATAACTGGAGTTGCTGTTTATGGAAAAGCTCCATATAAAGAATTAGTATCTCATGGATTTACACTTGATGGTGAAGGTAACAAACAATCTAAGAGTTTAGGTAATACAACAGATCCGGCAGATGTCATTCGTTTACATGGTGCAGATATTCTAAGATGGTGGGTTGCTTCAGTTGATTATACTGAAGATGTAAAAATTGGTGATGAACTAATTAAACAAGTAAAAGAAACATATAGAAAAATAAGAAATACTTATAAATTTATGTTAGGAAATCTAAAAGATTTTAATCCTAAAACAGATAGTATTAAGTATGAAGATATGCCATTATATGATAAATACATGATGAATCAACTAAATCAATTCGTTAAGAATACTTTAGAGCAATATGATGTATATAATTTTTCTGAAGTATATAAATTAGCAAATAATTTTGTATCTATAACATTATCAAGTTTCTATTTTGACTTTACTAAAGATATATTATATATTGAAAAACAAAATTCAAAAGTTAGAAGAAGCGTACAAACAGTTCTTTATAATATTTTAACAAAAGAAATCAGACTATTAGCTCCTTTATTACCATATACGAGTGAAGAAGTATATCAATTATTACCAGAAAAGGATGTTGAAAGTATTCATTTAACTGATATGCCAGAAATTGAAGAATATAGTGATGCTGATGAATTAGAAAAATTATTTAATCAATTCTTTGAATTAGAAGAAGAGGTTAATAAACAAATAGCTGTTGCTAGGGATGAAACAAAAATAATTGGACAATCGCTAGAAGCAGATGTAAAAATAAATACTAGTAAAAAATATAAGGAAGTACAAGAAAAACTTGGAGATTGTTTACATCAATTATTAATAGTTTCAAAAGTAGAATTTACAAATGAAGGCGAAGAAATTTTAGTTACGAAAAGTACAGGACAAAAATGTACTAGATGTTGGAATTATGTAGATCATCTTGAAGATGGTGAAATCTGTGAAAGATGCAAACATATTTTAGAAGATTAAAAATGGTTATTAAAGATATAGAAAAAAATCTATATCTCAGAGTGTAGACAAACCCCTAGATTTTTTCTAGAGGTTTTCTTAGAGAGTATAGAAAAAGTTGTGTAAATAAAAAAAACCTTCCGGTATGATAAAATAAGAAAAGGAAGGTTTTTAATATGAAGAAAAATGAATTACCAAAAGAAGTAAATGAGTATATGGATGAGTATATAAAAACTCATGCTATAAAGAATATGGATGATATGCAGGAAATGATGAGAAATCTGTTTGGCCCTGCCTTACAAAAGATGTTAGATGCAGAAATGGAAGCAAAATTAGGATATTCCAAAAATGAAAAAAATGATTCAAACAACAGTAGAAATGGATATTATAAAGAGCGAAATATTAATACTACTTATGGCGAAATACCAGTAAGTATTCCAAGAGATAGGCTTGGGGAATGCAAGAGTGATTTATTACCACCCTATGCAAAAAGTATTAATGGATTTGAAGATAAAATCATATCTATGTATGCTCTAGGAATGACAACAAATGAAATTAAAGATCAAATCCATGAATTATTTGGATGCAATCTAAGTGATGATATGATTAGTGATATTACAGATAAAATCATGCCTGAAATATTAGAATGGCAAAAAAGAAGATTAGATAGAGTTTATCCCATTATCTTCATTGATGCAACTCACTTCAGTGTTAGAAGTAATGGAAGTGTTGTAAAGAAGGCGGCCTATATTACTTTAGGAATAAGTAAAGAAGGAAATAAGGAAGTATTATCAATAACAGTCGGAGAAAATGAATCTGCGAAAGTATGGGCAAACATATTAAATGATTTAAAAAATCGTGGTGTAGAAGATGTACTTATTATGTGTGCAGATGGACTTACAGGAATCAAAGAAGCCATTAGTGCAGTGTATCCAAAATGTGAATATCAACGTTGTATTGTACATCAAATCAGAACAAGTCTAAAATTTGTATCTTACAAAGATTATAAAGAAATGGCAAATGACTTAAAAGGAGTTTATCAAGCTTCTACAGAAGAACTTGGTTATGAAGAATTATTAAAACTAGAAGAGAAGTGGAAAAACAAATATCCTCACGCTATTAATAGCTGGCTAAATAATTGGGATTCTTTATCTACGTTTTATAAATTCTCACCAGAAATTCGTAAGGTCATGTATACAACGAACGCGATTGAAAGTTTAAACAACAGATACAAAGCAGTAAACAAAAAAAGACCAGTATTTCCGACTGATCAAGCACTTCTTAAAACACTCTATCTAACGACAATCAATGTAGCCAAAAAATGGACTGGAAGAATACGTGGATGGGATATGATATATAATCAGTTGTCTATTATCTACGAAGGCCGAATTTAACTATTCGAACTGCTCTTTGAAAATTTATATACACAACAAGCAGTAAATCTATTGACACGATTTAATTTTCAATATGAATTTTGTGAAACATTATGAAATTTTGAAAATTAAATCTAGGGTACAAGCCCCGCTGCTTGCGGCGGGAAATATAAATTGATTTAATTCCTATTCAAGCTCCGTTGCTTGCGACGGGGTAGTTGACATAGTTTTATGGCCTGTTATAATGAAGAAAAAGAATCGTTATTTTGATGATTCTTTACGGAAGGTAAAAATTACCATTTACACAACTTTTTCGGAAGTCTCGTTTTCTTATGCAACTTTTAAAAATTGAAGTTTGATAATTTTTTTAATATTTTTGGTAATTCTTTCTAATAAAGTAGAAGAAGGTAGTGGTATTCCATCTACTTTATCTTGCTTTATTGCTATGTTTTTCATATTTTGAGCAGCACAAATCAAGTGTGTATAAGCTTGATTCTTTTTTACACCCTTATATAACGTAAATCTATATCCATGATTTTGTTTTGAATCTCCAAAACTTCTTTCTACCGTCGTTTTTCGTTTTTTAAATAATTCTTTTCCTTCGTCGCTTAATCTTCGTTCTCTCGCTCGTTCATTTATTTCTTCATTTATAAATCTTCGTAGAGTTCTAAATTTATTTTTTCCACAACATTCTTTCTTATATGGACATCCTTCACATTGCTTTCTATCATAATATTGTTTATATCCATTTTTGTCTATGTTTCTATATGGTAAAACTATCCCTGTTTTAGGACATATATATGCATCTTCTTCTTTCATATATTTAAATTGCCATTTCCTTATTTCCGTCTTTCCTTGCCCATAACTTCTATATTGTATTACTCCAAATATTTTATTATCTTCAAAATATTTTTTTATATCATAGTTGTCATATCCTGAATCTAAACCAACTTTTCTGATTCCTAAATTTAATTTATTTTTTTGATATTCTAATCTATCTTCACATACTACTGAATCGTGTATATTACCCTTTGTCACGTAGGCATCTGTTATGATAGTACATTTCCCATTTACTGTTCTATGCTCCAAATACATAAATCCTTTTTCTTTATTATCTCTATGATAGTATCCACTTTCTTTATCTGTCTTACTTACTTTTATGTGTTTTTCTTCCTCTTCATCTTTATATTCAAATTCTTTTTTTCCTATCTTTTTTCTTTCTTCATTTATTTCCTCTTCTAAATCTGTTCTTCTCTTCTTTATTTCTTTTACTATTACATCTTCATATTGATTCTTATTTGCATTTGCCTTCCTATGTGTTGAATCCATAAAAAATTCATCATTCAACATTCCATATTTTTGTGCTTGTTCTACTATATTTATAAATATATTTTCAAATATATCTGTTCCTTTAAATCTTCTTTCATAATTCTTACTAAATGTTGAGAAATGTGGTGTTTCTTCTCCAAAGGGTATTCCTAAAAACCATCTATATTCTGCATCTACTTTTATTTTCTTGCATGTTTGTCTCATTGATTTTTGATGTTAGGATAGAAATATAGACACAAAAATAAGGAGATTATGATAAAATAACAAACAAGAAAGGAAGTGTCTA
>CANPXJ010000045.1 GCA_947585915.1 uncultured Bacilli bacterium
ATTATACCCCCCCCCCTAAAAGTAAATGTCAATATTTTGGGATTAAAAAAACACTTATTTTTTTTTAGTGCTTATTTAATTAAATTTAGAACTTCTTCTTTAGGTGCAAACCCAATTAGTTTATTTTTTTCTTTTCCTTTTTCCATATATATTAAAGTAGGAATACTCATTACTCCATATTTTTGAGCAAGCTCGGGAAACTCATCAACATTAACCTTTAATATATCTATTTCTTCAATAGTTTCTAAAACTTGACCAAGCATTTTACATGGTCCACACCAATCAGCATAAAAATCAACTAAGATCTTTTTTCCTTTTATCTCTTCTTCAAAATTATTTTTTTTTAAATATTTAATCATTACTTTCATCTCCTTCTTATTTTAATATTTATTTAATAGTACATCTATATTATTAATAGCCAATTTATCTTGTTCTATTAGTTTTTTTATAGTATCTGTTGTAACTACTTTATTTTTAAGTAATATTTCGATTGCTTCATAATTATAAGCATCTTTAGATGATGTTTTATATTTATCTTTTAAAGAATATATTTCTTGCATTGAATTACTTGTCTTATTAGCAAAATTAGTTAAAATTGGAGTATGATTTAAGATAGGTTCATATAATTTACTATTATAAGTATATTCTACAGAAAAACTAAATAATGATAAAATAAATAATAAAGCAAAAGCATAAATATATCCTTCTAAAAATCCAAATATACACCCTAATATTTTTGAAGGAATACCTAAAATTATTGTCGCATTTAATACTCCTTCTAATATAGAAGTAAAGTTAATAATTAATCTTAAAATAACTTGTAAAAAACTAAAGACTATTAAAAAAGCAATGGCTTCATAAATTAAAACATTTAAAACACTTACACCTTTAAAGAGTCCTCCAAAATCAAAAAATGGTAAATGAGTCATTAAAAAGTTGGCAATTGGATTTTTCAAAAAATAAGCTAGTATTACAATTAAAATAGTACCAATAAAACTAACACTACTTTTTATAGCTCCTCTTTTTAACCCTAAAAGCGCACAAAAAAGGATTAGAAATATAATAATAACATCTAAAATATTAATCACTATAATCAACTCCCTCATCTAAATTATATTATATTTTTGCTGATTTTAAAAGTATTCCATGATAAAATAATAAATGAGGTGCACATATGACAATTGTATTTAAAGTTAGTGATAATGTTAAAGAAAAAATGATTAAATATTATGAAAATTTAAAAAGAGAAAAGACTCCACCTTATGCTATTTTTCAAGCTCAAGAAGAAGATACTATTATTACTTTATACAATTCTGGTAAAGTTATGTTTCAAGGAATATCAGCCGATATTGATGCTAATATTTGGATAGACCAAGAGCGTCATCTAAATAATCGAATTATTGATATAAATCCTAAAAAAGAAAAAGATAAAAAAGATAAACCAACCTTTATAAATTGTGCAACGATTGGTTCTGATGAAGTGGGAACTGGTGATTATTTTGGACCCATTATTGTAACTGCTTCTTTTGTAAGTAAAGAAAATATGAATTTTTTAATTGATTTAGGAGTTAGAGATTCTAAAAAATTAACTGATGAGAAAATCATTAAGATTGGCAAAGAAGTAATTAATAAAATTCCACATGTCACATTTGCTTTAGATAATAAATCCTTTAATAAATTTAGTCAACAAGGCTTTAATATGAATAAAATAAAAGCTATATTACATAATAAAGTTCTAGTTGAAATGATAAAAAAAGAAAAAGGAAATTACGATAAAATTGTAGTTGATCAATTTGTCTATCCTAAAAAGTATTATGACCATATTAGTGATGCAAAAGAAAAAGCGACCAATATTACTTTTTTAACCCATGCCGAGGATAAATGTTTATCAGTCGCCGCTTCTTCGATTATTAGTAGATATATCTTTTTAGAAAAAATAAAGAAAATGAGTGAAGAATTAAAAATTGATATTCCTAAAGGAGCTGGTAGTAAAGTTGATGAAGTTGCTTTACAAATAGTTAAAGATAAAGGTTTTGATTATTTAGATAATATTGCCAAAATTAATTTTAAAAATACCGATAAGATTAAAGATACCAAGGTTTATTAATGTTTTCATATAGTAATGATTTTGTATAACCTAAATTTTCACATGTCTTTCGTAAGTCTTTTTTTAAAATCAGCTCACTACAATTCAAAGTTCTCAAAATGCGTAGTAAATTATATTCTAATTCATCTGCACTATTTTTAGGATTATCCATACAAGAAATAATTTTTTCATAAACTCTCATAAAAGGATAAGAATTTTCTTGTTTTTTTTCTAAATTTTCACAATAAGTACACTTTATTATTTTTTTGTACCCTTGCCCTGCAATTTGCAAAGATACTAATTGTTTCAAAGTTTCGGCATGATTAAATAACACATTTTTTATGCTTGCATATAAATCATTATTATTATCTTTTTTATCTTCACTAAAATAATTAACAAGTAAACTATTTATTACAGCAGATATAACTCTTTTTTTATCTTCAATATTTTGACAATTTTTATCTCTAAAAATTTTAAATTCTGGTAATTCTTCATTATAGGACCATAAAATTTCATAATCAAAAGGCATTTGAGGATTTCTTTCATTATTTATATATTTCCAACTTAAACGAATATTTATATTTTCTAAAGCTTTTAATACAGAAATATTTTTATCCTCGATTTTAAATAATTTATCTAATAGGTTATTAGAAATAGCTCTTATTAAATCTAACATATTAAAAGATATATAATCTTCATTTATATTTTTTAGTCCATTAGGGATCATATAATAATTTTGAATATTGTGAAGATTTAAATCAAATATTTTTGTTCCATCCCAATAATACTCTTCTAAAAATGCTTTTCTATCATAATCACTTAAATTGATATCATAAGCACTTTCTAGCATCAAAAAATGAATTTCTTTATATTGGTTATTATATGATAATTGCTCAAGTAATTGAAGAATAAATTGATGTTGTAATGTATAGGAACTTATTTGTAGCTTGCTATTTGAATTTTCACACAACCAACCTAATTCCGAATATAAATCTCTCATTATTTGGTCTTTTTTATTATCTAATAATTCTTTATTATTTAATATTTTTACAAAATGTTGAGTTATAGACAAATCTACCGTTTCATTAAGAAAATCTCTAAAAATCCATGGTGTATTTAAGGAAAATATTAAATTATAATTGGAAACATGTTGATTTAAAAATTGACTAAAAAAATTAATATTAGTCGGACAATCATAATAATTAATTGAAATACAATCTGGTAATTTAACATCAGAAGGCATTTTATCAAATTGTGACATATAAACATCAATATTCACTTTTAAATCATTCTGATTAATAAAGTTATACATTTCATATAAATTTGAAAGAGTAATAGAACCAAATATTGCTATATTTATTTCTTTTGTTGTAGTGGGAACTTTTTGAACATACTTTTTTATCATTGGACAAATATTGTTTAAATTTATAGGATGAAGAGATGTTTTATTTTGCCAATTATAAGCTGTTATGGGCAACACTGGATTAACAATTTCTTTTCTATTAATTTCTGATAAATATAAGTTTCTATCATAATAATAAAATTGTTCAAAATTATTAAGTAGCTCTTTAACAATAATTTCATCATGTACAATTGAATTAGTTTCATCTTTATAATTATTGTTAACTAATATTTCATATAACTGCTCATATATTTTTGTTAATGCTAATAAAGATCGTGGTGTATAAATCGAAGTTTGGATAAAAATATTATTATTTTCGCTATTATTAACATGACATCCTAAAAGTTCTAATTGTTTATAAATTTGTCTTCCATTTTCACCAAATTCTGCTATTGTATCTATATCAGATAATACATCTCCACAAAGTTCATAAAAATCAATTAAAAATTCATTTGTATATTTTTTGGTAGGAAAACCTTTCAAACTTATTAATATGTGATTTAATTTCAAATTGTTTATTTTTTCTAATAAATTACTACGTTTTTTTCCCGAAAACCATAAACTACTAATATATTCAGTTAATCTATTATAATTTTCTATCAATTCAGTCTGATTTCCAAAAATATTTTCTTCTTTATCTTTAAAAATTTTATGAATATTTTTAATTGTATCTATATCATCCTTAATTGGTAATTCTATCTTGATATCAATTTCTTTAAAATGAAGGCAAAAATTTTGACATGAGTATAAACAATAATATAATTGATTAAATATAAAAGGAATAAAATCCTCATCCATACCAATAATATTAGAATCTGGTTTTTGTTTTTCTACTTTATTTAATAAAGTTTCTTTTATTTTATTATCTGCAAATTCTATATATTCTACATTAATTTCTTCTATTTTATTAAAATCTAATATTTTAATAATTTCTAAAGTTGATCTTATAAGCCATTCAATTAAAGATAAATTTGTAATATTTGGAAGACTAATTTTTTTCATTTAAATTTCCCTTTCTAAAATTAATAAGTCTATTATAACATTATTTTTACTATTTTTAAACATTCGTTTCATTATCAATTTTTTTCTTGTTAAAATTTTCCAGTTGTCATTTAGGGAAAATATGATTATAATAATTTTAGAACATTTGTTTGGAGGTAAAATATGGAAGAAAGAAATATATTATGTATTGATTTAAAAAGTTTTTTTGCCTCTTGTGAATGCGCAGACCGAGGATTAGATCCTTTTTCTTATCCTTTAGTTGTTGCTAATAAAAGTCAAGGAAATGGTGCTATTACTTTAGCTGTTACACCCTATTTAAAACAAAAAGGAGTTAAATCAAGAGGTCGTTTATATGAAATTCCTAAAAATATTAAATATACAATTGTAAATCCCCGCATGAGTTTATATTTAAAAAAGAGTAAAGAAGTTGTAAGTATTTATTTAGATTATGTTTCAAGTGAAGATATGCATATTTATTCAATTGATGAGGTGTTTTTAGATGTTACTAATTACTTAAAATTATATAAAAAGAGTGATTATGAACTAGCTCAAAGTATTTTAAATGATGTTTATCAAAAAACTTCTCTTTGTGCAACTTGTGGGATTGGTCCTAATTTACTTTTAGCTAAGATTGCTATGGATATAGAAGCAAAACACCATAAAAGTAATATTGCCAAATGGACTTACGAGGATATACCTACCAAGTTATGGCCCATAACTCCCCTATCTAAAGTTTGGGGTATTGGTTCAAAAATGGAAAAAAGATTAAATGATTTAAATATTTTTAATATGTATGAGCTAGCCCATTATCCTAAAAATAAGTTAAAAACTAAATTTGGAGTTATTGGTGAAGAATTATGGAATCATGCTAATGGTATTGATTTGAGTAAAATTAAAGATTATAAAAATATAAAAGTTGATAAGTCTATTAGTCATTCTCAAGTTTTATTTAAAGATTATAATGGCGATAATATTCATTTAATAATTGAAGAAATGGTTGATGTTTTGTTAAGAAGACTTCGAGATACTCATAAACTAACATCAAGAGTTGGATTAGGGATTGGTTACTCTAAAAATATTGGCGGTGGTTTTTACCATATTTCAAAATTAGCTAATGCTACTGATGATGAACACACCCTTTTAAATACTATTTTTTTACTTTTTGATAAATATTATGAAAATAATAAACCAATTCGTAAAGTTTCAATTCATTTTTCATATTTAAGTGATAAAAAAGCTATTCAAATGAATATTTTTGAAACAATGGATAATATTAATAGTAAAGAAGAATATAATAAAGCTATTGATGATATAAAATTGCGTTTTGGCAAAAATAGTTTACTTAAGGCAACAGCTTTATTAGAAGATTCGACAGCTATCGAGCGTAATCAAAAAATAGGAGGTCATAATGCATGAAAGATCGTGGTATGATTAAATGGCAACCTTTTGATTCTCTTATTCCTTCTAAAGATATCGTTAATTCAATTTTAATTAACAAAAATAAAGTTGCTAAACCTACTTTATCAATTGACCAATTAGAAAATTTAAATGAACTTTTAAAAGAATGCTATTATAATCAAAACATCGTTAATATTAAATATTTTAAAAATAATAATATTTATAATATAAAAGGAAAAATTAAAGCAATTGATGTTAATAACAAAATAGTTTTAATTAATAAAACCTTAAAATTACATATTTCTCAAATTTTGCAAATAAATACTTGATTTTCTTGTAATAATTTGGTAATATTAATTTGTTGCTTTTGGGGAATTAGCTCAGCTGGCTAGAGCACCACGTTTGCACCGTGGGGGTCAAGGGTTCAAATCCCTTATTCTCCACCATTAAAAAAATAATCCTTGTTAAAAGGATTTTTTTATTGGTCTATACTCATATATAATTTTGCATCATTTTTTAACATATACAAGAAATATGTTAAATTTTTTATGTTTTTTTAACATGTTTTATAATTACCAAATGTTATATACAATTATATATATTTTTTAAATACATCTCTCATTTTTACAGCTGAAGAAATAGCTTTGTCAATTAATATATCATAATTAGAGTGATCATCAAAATTCAGCCCTTTAATATAATATTTAATTCTACTAGCATTTCTATTATCTAATCGTTGCCAATCTAATTTAAAACCTAATTTTTCTTCAATTAAATCTTTCTTTTGGATAAGCTTATCAAACATTTCTTTATCATTATTAATATAGAATTCAACACTAATATAAGATTCCTTATTAACCAGTATTATCGCAATATGAGCTGCACTTGTTCCTATTGCTACATCATACCAATTATCGGTTGTAGGTTTTCTAACATTAAATGGTTTACCCTTTTCAATAAGAATGTCATTAAATTGATTCCAAAATTCTAATCTTTCAGATTGAGATTTATTTAACTCCGCTTTTTCACCATTTACTTTAGTACTTTTAATAAAATCATTCGGTTTTTCAACAACTTCAAAATACGGCGCTGGTATTGAATCACCAATTTTGTACGCATGTAACTGTATCAAAAAGAAATTTACATCTCCGTTTGTATTATTATTTAACCATTCAATTGCACTTTTATGTTCTTCTTTGGCATGAGTGACAATCCATACAACAACTTGGGCATTCAAACCTGATGCATAAGTTATTATTTTACCTAAATGATCGTGGTTAGAAGATTCCAATTGATTTTCTATTATTACTTTAATTCCTGTTGATTCATCTAAAGCTACTAAATCACATCTGTAAGATCCAACATATACTTCTTTTGACACGTCAGTTAAAGTTAAACCTAGGATATCATTTAAATGTTCAATATTTTCATTTTTTGATAACCATTCAGAAAAATCATATTGTTCATGCTTCCATAAATTTCTAATATCAATTTCTATTAATTTTCCTATTTCCATTTTTTTCTCCAATTCTACTTTAATTGGCTAAATACTTTTTTTAAATTATCATTGATAACTAAATTAGCCATTTTATCATATGGGGTTTTATCATTATTAATAATAACTAAATATTTGCCCGAAAATAATCTAACTAAACTACTAGCGGGTTCAACTGTTAAAGAAGTTCCGGCAACTATTAACATATCAGCTTTCATAATTGCTTCTTGAGAGTCAATAAAACACTCAGGTAACATTTCACCATATAAAACAACATCAGGCTTAATAATTCCTCCACAATTACATTGAGGTACATCTTTGGCCGAAAACACATAATCAGCACTATAAAATTTATGACACTTAAGACAATAATTATTATAAATCGAACCATGAATTTCATATACTTTTTTATTTCCCGCTTTAGTATGTAAACCATCAATATTTTGGGTAATTATTGCTTTTAATTTTCCTTTATCTTCAAGCTTTTTTAAATATTTGTGAGTAGCATTAGGTAAGACATCTAAACAATTTAAATTATTTTTATAATATTCATAAAAAGCTGTTGGATCACTATAAAATAAATCTTTACTTAACATATATTCAGCAGAATATTTTGATTTCATATTATATAATCCATCTTTACTACGAAAATCTTTTATTCCACTATCAGTTGATACTCCTGCTCCACCAAAAAAGACAATATTAGAAGAATTATCAATCATTTCTTGCAACAATTTTATTTTATTCATAAATACCTTCTTTAGCTTTTCCTAATACTCTTTCATATTTCCTATCGTTTTTTAATAAATCTTTTATTCTAATTTCCATTAACTGTTCCTCTACATTATATAAACAAGAAATAGACGATAATAGTTGATAATCATTTAAAACTTTTTCTAAACCTCCGAAAACTTCCACTACTTTTAGTAATGATTCTTTAGGAATTAATAAACACATAGCAAAGTAAGCACTTTCCCACTCTTCTTGATCTTTTTTAGTTATTATCTTCTTATTTTCCAACAATAAACTATATAATTTAGCAAACTTTTTAGTTGTCAACTCATGTGCATATTGAGAATTTGTCATTTAAAACCTCCTAATTAATAATGCCTCTAATTAATCCAAATGATAAAATCATCATAATAATACTTGCCATAAATACTCCTATTAATGAAGCGAGAAAAGATTTTTTCTTATCCATTTCTAAAACCGAAGCAATTAAACAACCAGTCCAGGCTCCTGTTCCCGGAAAAGGAATACCAACAAATAAAACTAAACCCCAAAAACCATATTTTTCAATTGTACTTTTATGTTTTTTTACCTTTTTATCTAACCATTTTACAATCTTATTAAACTTTTTGATTTTACAATTACGCATCCAATTTAAAATAGAATTTATAAACCATAAAATAAAAGGTATAGGCAAAATATTACCGATAATTGAAATTATATAACTAGGAATTGGATCTAATCCTAAAAGTGAAGCAGCAATTAAACCTCCTCTTAGCTCTAAAATAGGCATTAAAGAAATAATAAACACTAATATTTCTTTACCATAAGCTAATGAGGTAAACCCTCCAAAAATTTTTATGATTGATTTAACTAATTTATCAGCCATTATTTATCATCCTTCTTGTCTTTTTTTATTAATTTACTAATTTGAAATTTTGGAAAGGCATTTAAAATTCTTTTAGTAAAATATGATTGTGATAATGCTTTTCTAATATTTTTATCCATACTTTTTCTATTATTTTTAAGGATTTTTAGCCTAGCAAATATTGTTTTTTTCACTTTACTTTTTATTTCACTTGTGTTGTCTTTAACAATGTTAGAAGTTATTACTTTAATATTTGAAATTATTTCTAAAGAAATTATTAAATCTACTAAAAATATTAAAAGGCAAACATAAAATATAAAATGTACGAGATTATTATTAAGGGCTTGTAAAATGTTTAGAACAAAAGGATTAACTAAATAAACAATAAATAAGCCAAGTAGACCAAATGGAATCATCGTATACAAACATATTCGGCCATTTAAATTAAATTTTCTTTCTGAATAATCCCACCATCTTACTTTAAATATTTTTTCTAAAATATAACTAGTAAAATATTCTAATATCGAACAAACTATTATTGAAAAAACAAATAGTACTAAAGGTTGTTTAGCATAATGATGAAGTAGTAAAATTATAAGAATTGCTCCTATGCCATATATCGGACAGACTGGGCCGATTAAAAAACCTCTATTAGATAACTTTTTATTGTAAATTCCATGAGCCAAAACTTCCATAACCCAACCAAGGCATGAATAAATTAAAAATAACAAAAAATAATATTCAATGTGCATCATACTTTAATCCGACTTCGCTTTCTTTTTTATCCCTATTAAGGGTAGTAATTGTTTAGGATATTTAAACACTTCGAAAGAAACTATTTTATCACTTAATGTTACAATCCACCCTACTGTATATCTAGGAGGTCTAATATTTAAAGGAAACATATGTCTTTTAATAGCATTTTCAATTTTAGGATTTAAATATTCAGGAAAATACTTTTTAGCATTATCTAAAGCATTTTGAGCATGAGTAAAACCATGCATTTCTCTAAACTTCTTTTTAGTTGTATTTTCCATCCAAGGATGTTCATAAAAATCATGCAATAATCCAGCAATGGCCGAACTTTTATAATCCCCTTTAAAAAATTTAGCTATTTTATAAGCTTTATATGATACTTTTAGACAATGGTCATAAACACTAATATTTCCATGATGTTTAAATTTTTTCCTTTTTTGAAATTCAGGATGATTTATAATTTCGGTGATAATTTTTTTAAATTCTAAATCATAATCTTTCTTTTCCATAACTATCACTATATAAATATAGCATATTTTAAAATATTATTCACTAATTTGAGGCAAAAAAATAAAAAATAAAAAACAAGCTTTTGACTTGTTAATTACCTTTAATTTGATTCATTACTTCTTCCGCAAAGTTTTCTTCTCTTTTTTCCATACCTTCGCCTACTTCATAACGAACCATACTTTTTAAAGTACTTTTATTATTTTTTAAATATGTAGCAACATCGATATCGCCATCTTTAATATATGGTTGTAGTGTTAAACAAATTTCTTTATAGAATTTATTAATTCTACCCATAACCATCTTTTTCGCGATGTCTTCAGGCTTTCCTTCTTCCATAGCTTGAGCTTTTAAAACTTCTTTTTCTTTTTCAACTACATCTTCAGGAACATCCTCTTTAAATACATACTCTGGTTTCATTGCGGCAGATTGCATAGCGACATCTTTAGCTATTTCTTCCGTTCCGCCATTAATTACTGTTAAAACAGCAATTTTTCCACCCATATGTAAGTATGCACCAAAATTATCATCTTCTTCTTTTGTTACAACTGCAATTCTTCTTAATGATAATTTTTCACCAATTTTAGCGGTTTTAGCAACAATTAGATCATTTATTGTTCCTTCTTCTACTTTAAGTTCTAATGCTTCTTCAACATTTTGAGCTTCACTATTTAGGATTGCTTTACCAATTGTTTCAATCATTTCTTTAAATTCAGCATTCTTAGAAACGAAGTCAGTTTCTGAATTTACTTCTAATATAACTGCTTTATTGCCATCAATAAAAATGTTAGCTAATCCTTCTGCAGCAATACGAGAACTTTTTTTGCTTGCTTTGGCAAATCCTTTTTCTCTTAACCAATCAGTTGCTTTAGCCATATCACCATCACATTCACTTAAAGCAGTTTTACAATCCATCATTCCTGCTCCAGTTGCCTCACGTAGTTCTTTTACATCTTTTGCACTAATCATTTTAACCCTTCTTTCTTATTATTTTAATAAATTAATTAATTCTTCTTTTTTTAAAGTACTATAACCTTTTAATCCTTTTTCTTTAGCCATTTTCTTTAAATCAGCTAAAGTTTTACTAGTTAAATCTTCTTTTTCTTCAGTTACCTTTTCTTCCTTTTTTTCATCTACTTTTTTTGGCTTTTCTTCTTGTTTCTTTTCAATAGTTTCTTCTTTGATTACAGGTTGTTCTTCTTTAACTTCTTTTTTAGTTTTTTTATCTTCTTCAGTTATATAATCAACCATTTCTAAGCCATTGGCTTCACAAATAGCATTATTTAAAACTCCTAAAACAACTTTAACAGAACGAACTGCATCATCATTTCCAGGAATAACGTAATCAACATCGTCTGGATCACAATTTGTATCAACAATACCAAATACTGGAATATTTAATTTACGTGCTTCACGAATGGCATTGATTTCTTTTTTAGGGTCAACGATAATCATAGCTTGTGGTAATTTATTCATATCACGAATACCACATAATACTCTATTTAATTTTTCATATTCTTTTTTAAGACCAACTACTTCTTTTTTAGGTAGAACATCAAAAGTTCCATCTTCTTCCATTTTCTCAATTTCTTCTAATCTTCTAACTCTTTTTCTAATAGTTCTAAAGTTAGTTAAAGTTCCACCTAACCATCTTTCTGTAACATAATAAGAATGTGAGCGAAGTGCTTCTTCCTTGCTTGCTTCACTTGCTTGTTTTTTAGTACCTACAAATAAGAAAGTACCTCCATTTTGAGCAATTTCTTTAATTGCTGCATATGCATTTTCAATGCATGTCATTGTTTTTTGTAAGTCGATAATATAAATATCATCTCTTGTTGTAAAAATATACTCTTTCATTTTGGGATTCCATCTTTTAGTTTGATGACCAAAATGAACTCCAGCTTCTAATAAGTAACTCATAGAAACTACGGCTTCCATAATCATTCCTCCTTCGTTATTTCATCTGCTTAGCTCAACTTTACTTTTCACCTCTTCGGCACTCGAAAAATAAATCCCTAAACATGTTTATTTGACTTTCAAAGCCATATTTATTCTACCAAAAAAAATATGCATAAACAAGGTTTTTATGCAAAAAATAATATCTTTCTTAATTCTGAAAGTAAAGGAAACTTTAATATAATGAATTTCTTTTACTTTCAGAATTAGAATTTCTTTTACTTTCAGAATAACTAATTCAGCAATATTAATTTTATAAAACGAAATAAATTGCTTTTACTCTCAGAAAATATAAGGCAAACGCATAAAAATTTGACGTAAACTAGGAGTTAGAAAAAGGAATGACATTAAAAATAAGGTTTTCAATAT
>CANPXJ010000046.1 GCA_947585915.1 uncultured Bacilli bacterium
AAGCTCTATCTAAATCATCTAAAGATGTTCTTAAAGCACAACTATCTACCTCTTTTAACCAAGGATATTCAGCTTTCAAAAATAACAAATCTTTCTTCATATCTTTTAAAGATAAGCTTTTTTGACTTTTATATAGTTCTTCTTTTTTATTCAAATAATAATTATAGACAAAACGACTGCTACCAATACATTTATTAATAAATATTTTTTGTTTTTCGTTTGGATAAATTCTAAACTTATAACCTTTATTAATTATCATTTATATACCCCCCAACATCTTCATTATAGTACAAACGTTTGCTAATATCAAGCTCTTTCCTTTGTATGACTTTCCTATTGTACAAAAAAAATACTCTTTAAGAGTATTTTTAGGTAATCAGTTATAAATTTAACCAACTAGAACTATCAGCATCACTCGGCATACGTAAGTCTCCTCGAGGCGAAATACTAATTGTTCCCACTTTAGGACCATCTGGTAGACATGTACGTTTGAATTGCTGATTAAAAAATCTTTGAATGAAAAATTTTAACCATTTATCTATTTCGGCTTCCGTATACATATCTTTAAAAGTTTTTAAAGCTAAAAATTTAATTTTTTTAGGAGTTGCTCCATATCTTAAATAATGAAATAGGAAAAAATCGTGTAAAATATAAGGCCCTACGACATTTTCCGTTTGTTGTTTAATATTACCATGTTTATCAGGTGGTAATAATTCCGGACTTATTGGCGTATCTAAAATATCTAGAATTGTCCTTTTTAACTTTTCATCTTGCTCTACTTCGGCAAAATAAGCTACTAAATATCTAACTAAAGTTTTAGGAATAGATGTATTTAAAGCATACATTGACATATGGTCGCCATTATAAGTACACCAACCTAAAGCAAGTTCAGATAAATCTCCAGTTCCTATTACTAAACCTTTTTCCATATTGGCGACATCCATTAAAATTTGGGTTCTAATTCGAGCTTGAGTATTTTCATAAGTTACACTTCGATCATTTTCATCTAGACCTATATCTTTAAAATGTTGGATAGCTGCCTTTTTAATACTAATTTCTTTAACTGTTGTTTTATAACTTTTCATTAAATTTAAGGCATTATTATAAGTGCGATTAGTGGTGCCAAAACCTGGCATAGTAATTCCTATTAAATTATCATTTTTTATTCCTAATTTTTTATAGGCTTCTAAAACAACTAAAAATGCTAAAGTAGAATCAAGCCCTCCTGACATACCAATTACACACTTTTTAATATTGGTTGCTCTTAGTCTTTTGGCTAAAGCACTAGCTTGAATATTAATAATTTCTTGACATCTTTCTTTTTTTATATTGTCATTTTGAGGCACAAAAGGATATGGACTATAATCACGAAGTAAGTTTTTGCTAGTATTTTTTAAATCTATATCAACATAACGATAAATTTTTTCATTTTTTATTTTCATAAAGCTTGTATCTTCCAAACGTAAATTCATTAGTTTAGCTATGTCAACATCTTCAATTATATAATTAGATTCAAAGTTAAATCGTTCATTTTCTTTTAGTAAAGCTCCATTTTCATAAATCCCCGCATACCCTGAAAACACTAAATCAGTTGAAGACTCATTAACGCCAGAAGATGTATAAATATAAGCTGATATACTTTTGGCAGAAGCATTACTAATTAAATTTTTACGATAATTGTACTTACCTATTACTTCATTACTGCTTGATAAATTAAAAATCATTGTCGCACCATTTAGAGCGTGCGAAACATTAGGAGCAATAGGACTCCATAAATCTTCACATATCTCAATACCAAAAGCCATATCAGGATTTTCTTTATCTCTAAAAATTATATCAGTTCCAATCAATACTTCTTGATTTAAAATGTGAATTACTTTATTTTTTAAAGTTGTAGCTGATGAGAACCACCTAGCTTCATAAAACTCTTTATAATTAGGTATATAAGTTTTAGGTATGATTCCTAGTATTTTTCCTTTACATATAACTACGGCACAATTAAATAATTGATTATCCATTTTTAAAGGCATTCCAATTATAGAAATAATTTTTAGTTCTTTTGTTTTTTGTAAAATATTTTTTAATTCTACTACGGCTTGATTCAGTAGTTCATCATGTCTAAATAAATCAGCACAAGTATAACCTGTTAAAGCTAGTTCAGGGAAAACGGCAATCTGTACTTCTTTTTTTTCTAATTCTTTGATTAAATTCGTTATTTCTTTGCCGTTAAATTGCGGATTTGCCACCTTAAGTTCGGGCACCACCGCTCCTACTCTTATAAATCCATATTCTTTCATCGTAATCGTTCCTTTCTTTTTTATTATTAGATTTTTTAAATTTTTTATTTCAAAACTAAACTTTTTGCTTTATCTAAAGCAATAATAGAATTGGCATTTTCTATATATCCCATTTTTTCTAATTCTAAAGCCTCCGCAAATGTACACTCAAAATATTTAATAAATTCGTCTTTATCTAATTTTTGAGGATATTTTTTAACACAATTTCGCATTAAGTATATATAATTTAAAGCCCTAGAGCATCCTTCATCTTGATACATTCTTTTTAAAAGGGTAATATCTTCATCTTTTTCAGGTTCATAACCAGTTTCTTCTCTTAACTCTCTTTTAGCAGAAATATAAGGTTCTTCATTTTCTTCAATATAGCCAGCAGGAAATGCTACTCCTACTCCTCTTCTAGTTAAAACCCTTGGTTCTACAACTAATATAGTTGTATTTTGTTTAGTAATTGGCACAATAATAGCTGCACTTCCATCTTTGCCATTTTTTTTAATATTTTCTCTTTCTAAAACTTTTCCATTATTTAAATAATACCTATACTTCTCTACTGTCATAAAGTTTTTTTGGTTAGAATCTAATGCTACTATTTCTTTCTTTTTAGTTTGAAATTCTTTAATATATGTTTGTAATTCTTCTAACTTTTCTTTACGCATTATTTTACTAAACTCCTAACTTTACCGATTAATTCATTTTTAAAATTAACATATTCTTCCGTTCCATCCACATAGTATTCATGAGGCATTAAAGTTCTTCTAACTTCTGGGTATAATTTTTGCATTTGTTCTTCACAATAGGCCTTTTTCTGCATAATATCTGGATCATTATAAACAAGTTTACCATTTAAGAAAATTGGTTTTTGTAACTCTACTAATTCATAACCAGTTATTTGTTTATTTTTTAAAGAATCGGTTGGGCAGACAATTTTCATGTCTTCTTTTTCAATAGGTTCGTTATGTCTAGTCATAACATCGGCAATAGCATAGCCAGTTTCTTTATCAAAGGCACGATATATTTTTTTGTAATCGGGATTAACTATTTTAATCGTATCATTACTTAATTTAATTTTAGGAATATACTCACCATTTTTATTTAGAGCAACTTCTTTATACACACATCCCATGCGACCTGCTGGCTTTGATATATTATCACCAACTCCTAAACTATCAAAAACAGCACCTTGATTAGTTAAAGACTCAATAACCTCGGCCGTTAGTCCATTAGATAAACAAATTGTAGCATTGGTAAATCCTGCTTCGTCCATCATTTTTCTAGCTTCTTTAGATAAATAAGTTAAATCTCCTGAATCAATTCTAATGCCAATATTATCAGTATTAATTCCTTTTTCTTGCATATATTTAAATGTTTTTATGGCATTAGGCACTCCACTTTTTAAAGTATCAAATGTATCAACTAATAAAATACAATTATTAGGATAAATCTCAGCATAGGTTGTAAATGCTTCTAATTCACTATCAAAAGATTCAATCCAACTATGAGCCATTGTACCTAAAGCCGTCTGACCAAGCATATCAGCAGCCATAGTATTACTTGTTCCACAACAACCGGCCATCACTCCGTAAAGTGCAGAATCAATTGAAGCTTCTTGTCCATCAGCTCGACGAGAACCAAATTCCATAACTTTTACATTTCTAGGGGTTGCTTCAATAATTCTTCTTGCTCCTGTAGCATGTTCCATGGCACCGTTTACAATTGTAAGTAACATTGTTTCCATAATCTGAGCTTCGATAATTGGAGCTTTGATAGTTATAAGTGGTTCATTTGGAAAAACAGGAGTTCCATCGGGAATAGCATATAAATCTCCCGTAAATTTAAAATTTTTCATATAGTCTATAAAAGCTTGACTATATCCTTTTCTTTCTAAATAATTAATTTTTCTTGGCGTAATTTGGAAATTTTTAACATATTCAATAACTTTATCCAAACCAGCCATAATTGCATATCCTCCCCCATTAGGAATTTTTCTAAAAAATAAATCAAATACCGCTATTTCTTCTTGTTTATTAGCATTTAAATAAGCATTAGCCATTGAAAATTCATATTCATCAGTTAAAAGTGAATAATTTCTTGGTAACCTTTCATAATTATTATACATTTTCATAATATCTTCCTCCTCTTTAAGCTACAAATGTAACTTTCTTTCTCTACTTTCTAATTCTTCAAAATTTTCGACAACTTCAATTCCAGCTGTTTCCATAAATTTATAACTCATATCTAACCACTCCTCTTTTTTGTGATTAGGAGCATCAAAGGTATCGATTGCACTTTTTACAGCAAACATTTTAACAATTTTATTTAATTCATCGAAATATTTAGCCATTGGTCTTGCTAAATCTAAAACGCAAATGTCACCACATACTCCTCCAATAACTACTTCTTTTAAGTTTTCAGCTTGTTTTAAATCACGAATTAATTTAGGATTATGCATTCCACAGGTAGAATTTTTAGTGTATGTTCTAGTATCTTTTTTGGTTTGTTCATTAATCAGTTCGGGAATAAGCAATGCCTCATCAGTTCCAGCAATGCAATGTTCAGGATAAGAATTAAATTCTACAGCTCCTTTTTGATGAGCTTCCAAAACAAAAGCTACTAATTGTTCTTCTGTTCTAAACTTATTAATCAGTTTTAATTGCTCAGGCACTAATTTATTGTACTCGGGATTAGCCATATTCCCGAAATTTACAAAGCCATTATTCATATCAACAATAAATAATGCTTTAGTATAATCTTTTATACTTTTTAATGTTCTAATTTTTTCTTGATTTGTCATATTATCTTTCCTTTCTTTTTAATAATTTGTTAATATCAAGTTTTAAAAAATTTAACAGTTTGGCCAGCTGTTATTAACATTATATTAATAACAATGTAATTTGTCAACCTTTTTTTGAAAAAAAATTAAAAAAACTGATTTAATAGTTATCAGTTTCTTCTAAAGTTTCATTATTTTCAAGCATTTCTTGCCTTTTTAAATATTCTTCTTTATTTCTCTTTAGTATCTCAATATTTTCTTTATTAGCATAAACTTTAATATCATAAAGTTCATCATTAATCGATATTATTTTTTTAGCATTTAAATTTTTAAGAATTTCTTTCGTTATTTTAAAAGGATTATCACAATAAGTAATAAGATGAATTTTTTCGTTTTCTTGTTCCCTTATCTCTACATTACAATATTTATTTACCTTATATTCTAATAAAATATTACGAGTATCCTTTTCAATATATTTTATATTATCAATATTACTAAAGAATTTATTATTACTCATTACTATTTCTTGACTTTGAGTTTGAGTTAATTCTTGGAAAGATGCTAATTTAAAATTTAAAGAGCCAACAAAACTTAGTCCCAAGCCTACCCCAAAAAGACAAATAGCAATAATCAAACTATAAATAACTTTTTTCTTAGCATTTTGACGATTAAAAATAAAATTTAAGATTAATAATAAAATAATTAGGAAAAAGATAATGCCTGCAATATCTACAAGCATTAGGCCAATAAAGAAAATACCAGTTTTGTAAACTAAAAAACTCATGATAAAAAAAGCAAGGAGCCAAATTAAAATAAAGCCTATAAATATTCCCAATAATATTAACCAAAATTTAATAATAAAAATTATAAACTTAAATAACAAATTAATAAAAGAATACTCACTATGTTTAGGGTCTCTAATGATTATTTTATTTTCTTTCTTTAAATTAATTTTTTCATCATCATTTTCTTCTTTCTCATTCTTTTTAAAATAATCTAAATACCGATTTTTAAAAATATGGGTAATTATAATTATAGAGGAAACAAGACAAAATATTATTAAAACAAAATCAATTAAACCATAAACTATAAAGCTCGTAAATTTATAGGGAAAAATACCAAATACATTTAAAAATAATTCATTTAATGAAGCAATAAAGATAGTAGAAATTAAAAATAAGATACCAACAATAATAATTTGTTCAAACAAACATTTTAATTTACTTTTAAAACTCATTCTACTAAATAAATTAACAGTATCAGTTAAAAATCTTAAAAAATCATCAATTATTTTATTAATTCCTTTTTTATTTTCCTCTTCTTTTTTGACTTCTTTAATATCTTTTTGTAATAAATCATCAATATTTACATTAAATTTATTACATAAATCAATTATCTTATCCATTTCGGGATATGAAGTAGCTGATTCCCATTTAGAAATAGCTTGTCTTGATACTCCTAATTCATCGGCGAGTTGTTCTTGCGAAAGATTATGTTCTTTTCTGATCTTTTTTAAATTTTGGGAAAATTGGTTATTCATATTTTCCTCCTTTCTAAATGAATTTTATAATTTTTTTAGGTAGCATTCTACCACTTTTAGGTTGTTTTTTGTAAACTTTTAGTTGCATTTGAATAAATAGTAATATTTTAAAGCATAATAAAAATGGGTGATGAAATGAAAAATAAAGGATGTTCTAAATGTGATGAAAGTACATTACAAGGTCGTGCCTACATTGATCAAGATACTGGTATATTATGTGTCAGTTTAGAAGAAAAGTATGAAAAACCAAAAGGAAAAAAAGTTTTAGTTCCTTTTGTTTGTACGACTTGTGGGGAAACTACTTGGAAAACTATTGATAACGAGTAGTTTTTTATTTTATTGTAAAATTGTATGTTTCTATTTTATACTTTTCATTTAAATATTTCTTTAATTTATTTTGTTTAGTTTTATTTTTTAAAAGGAATATACAACTCCCATCGCCACCAGCTCCTAAAAGTTTCATTCCCAAAATCAGTGATTTAATGTTTTTATCTTTATAAAGTTCATGAAAAAAAGGTGCTTCCAACTCTTTACATTTATAAGCTACATATTTATCAAATCTATTTTGCACTTGATACATAAGGTTACCTACTCTTTTGTAATTACCATTTTTTAAAGCTGACAAAGCTTTTTTTATTGTTTTTATATTATAATAACCAAATGTTTTTTGAATTTTTTCATCTTCTTTATTTTTAGGATATGGATAACTTTGATTTAAGGTATCTAAAATAAGTTTAGTATTTTTTTGCCTGTTAAAAACAGCACAGGATAGATACATATTTTTCTTTAGTTTTATTTCTTGTAATTTAATATTTTGATTTACAAATTCAATTAACATCGTTTTATGATTATAAGCACAAATTTGATCCATTCTTCCACATTTTGATAATGCTTTTCTTTCACTTAAATAAGCTATTTCCATTTCTTGTTTTTTATTTAATTTTAAATTATAAAGACTACTAAATGCTCTGACTACTAAAATACAAATACATGCAGAAGAAGCCAAGCCTTTTTTCATTGGTAAAGTCATTTTATCAATTACAATACTTATGCCTTCTACTTTATAATGTTCGTACATATAACTTGCCGTAGCTAGTGTGTAAGCAAAAAACTCATCATCACAATTTAAATTTTTATTGGGGTCTAATTCTATTTTTTTATCTTGATAAACAAACTTAAATTTATCACACTTTAAAATAGTAGCATATATACCCAAGTTTAATGTGCTAACTATTGCATAACCATTTTGAATATTTTTATTTTCTTTTTGATACTCCGCCGCCCAATCACTATGTTCCCCAAATAAACATATTCTTCCCGGCACAAATAATTTAATTTCTTTCTTTTCCATTTTTACCAACTCGATATTTATATAAACATTTTAAGGCATTTATTCCATCCTTAAAACCTATTTTCTTTCCCTCTTCCTTCGTTCTAGGATTATAAGAAATAGGCACTTCTTTAATTTTAATGTTTTTGGCTGAAATTTTGGATGTTATCTCTATTTCTAAACCAAATCTATCCTCATCCAAACTAATACTCTTTAACAATTTTGCATCAAATGCTTTATAACAAGTTTCCACATCACTTAATTTTTGATGCATAGTTATTGAAGCTATAAAACTTAAAAATCTATTAGCTAAATAATTTGTTAAATAACCTTTGTTTTTATTGTTTTTTAAAAATCTTGATCCATATACTACTTGAGCTTCATTATTGTATATTGGTGTTATTATCTTTTCATAATCTTTAGGGTCATATTCTAAATCTGCATCTTGAAAAATAATAACATCTCCCTTACATTTCTTGATACCATCTTTTAAGGAAGCGCCTTTTCCTTTATTTTCTTTATGATAAATAACCTGATCAACTACTTTTTCATATTCTTTTTTAATAAGTTCTCTACTTCCATCAGTAGAGGCATCATCTATTAAAATTATTTCTTTATTAAGAGGATTTTTTTGAACTTTTTTGATTATTTTCTTTAAATTATTTTTTTCATTATATACAGGAATTATGACACTAAGTTTCTTCATTTTGTATTCCTTTCTAACCATATAAATATACTAACATTATTTAGAGAAAAAATCTATTTTTTAAGCATATTATTTTCCTTTTAATCATAGAAATTAAGTAATTGACAAGACATTTAATTTATATTACAATTTATTAGTACGAGATGGGTCTATAGCCAAGTGGTAAGGCGTGGGACTGCAACTCCCTGATCGTTGGTTCAAATCCGACTAGGCCCTCCAAGTTGTAAACTAGTTGAGTTATTTTGCTCAACTTTTTAAGTGAATATTTTTTTAGTATCTTCATATAATAAAAGTAACAATGTTGTTATTTTGTAGAACTATGTTGTTGTTCTGTTGACAAATGTTTAAAAAATGGTATTATTAATATGAAAGAAAAGAGGTGTTATAAGTTGGAAACATTAACAAGTGCTATCAACGTACAAGTGGATGCAAGAGATAAGGAACAAGCTACTAATATTTTAAAAGATTTAGGCATTAATATGAGTACATTTATAAACATGGCAATAAAACAAGTCATAAAAAAAGATGGATTACCATTTGAAGTTAGTAATCCCAAGCCTAGTGATGAATTATTAGATGCTTTAAAAGAAGGCGAAGATATTATTCAAGAAATTAGAGATGGTAAAAAAACAGGATATAATAACGTTAATGAAATGCTGAGGGCTATTATAAATGATTAACTTTGATTTAGACACTAAATATAAAATCGATTTTACAAGTAATTTTAAAAAGCAATTAAAAAAAATTATAAAACAAAATAAAGATATAAATGAATTATTAGAGGTAATTACAAAACTAGCGAATTTAGAAAACTTAGATTCCAAATATCGTAATCATAATTTAATAAATGATAAAACATATAAAGATTGTTCTGAATGTCATATCAAACCTGATTGGTTGCTTATTTATAAATATGTTGATGATAAACTGATTTTAGTTTTATTTGCGATTGGTAGTCATAGCGAATTGTTCAGGTAAATAACTATTGGTAAATTTAAGTTGATATTTATTAGATTCTATTTATTAATGCATGAGATGAGTTATTCGACTTCTTCTCTATATACTCCAATTTGAAATTATTGAACCATTTTAGTTCGTTTTTTGTTGCCGAAAAGTTGCCGAATACTCAAAATAATCTTAATTTCTAGTTTAAAATATAATCTATTAATAATCCTTCCCAACTAATTTTCCATCTTTTATATAACCAATAATTTTACTCTTAGTTATATGTTTTTTATCAACCTCAACTATAACCCTAATAGTTTTTATTTTTGTTTCATCTTTATTATCGCTTATTATATCTCCCAAATATGTTATAATCTCTTTTTCATCTTTATTCTTAATAGCAGTTCCATCATCTCTTACAGCTAAAACAAAATGTTCATTGTCTTTTAATTTTAGAAAAGATGTATCTAATGTATTTTCTATAAAAATATCTTTAACACATTCTATAACAGGGGGAGTAAAAAAACATACTATACTAAAAACATATATAATTAATAAAGTAATCAATACTCTCTTTAATGTAATTATTGGTTTTTTTATTGGGATAGAATAATTTTCGTTACTTTCTTTTAACTCATATTTAATCTTTGATAATTTTAATTTATTTAAATATTTTTTAATTTCTTCATTTCTTAATTTATCTCGTTCTGTATCTTTATTATTCTTTTTATCTTCTTTTATGTGTTTATCAATGTTTTCATCCGTTAATATTAAAATATTCTTATCATTAATAATTTGATCTTTTTGAATATCGTAATGTTTTATTTGAGAGAATAATCTATAAAAAGTTCTTATCCTCTTTGGATAATGTATGTCATCTGCGTGATCAATTATATAATATTTATTTTCCAAATACTCCTTACTACATATCTTTTTTTTATACACTTGTTTTATAATTTGTTTAATTTTTACTGAGGGCAAAAGACCCGTAATTTTAATTGACAAATTTGCTTTAAAAGCTTTATTAGACATTTTAACAAGCATTGCTGGATTAACAAAAATCATGTTTGTTACAACATTAGAATATTCCAATCTAAAGATTTCCAAAATATTGCATCCATAACCATAACTAACAAAAATGGCTTTTTCATATCCTAGATGGTTTATTAAAGACTTAATTCCTTTAATAAATTCATCTATATTTTTTATTTTTTGAGGAAAATCAATTAATAAAAACGAACTTTGCTTTTCATAAAATAATACATCTTCAAAAACAATTTCAACGGGCGGCAATAAAAAACATACTTCGACAATTAAATTATTACTTCGTTTAGAATATACATAAGGAATATTATACTTACCAAATTGATACATTTTTTTAGTATGATATTTTTTATAATTTGAAATTTTCTCTTCTATATTCATAATAAGTACTCCTTACCTATAATCTAAATATATAATATATTTGTTCTCAGTTCAATGTAAAATAAATTAATCATTTAGTTCTCTTTTATTTCTCCTTTTAACATCTACTTTTTCTAAAAAATATTTTACAAATTTATTTATAAACTCTAACACAGCAGATTACTGCATTATAAAAAAGAGGCTAAACCTCTTTCATCATTATAATTTACTTATAAATGATTCTTGAAATCTTTTCTTGTAATATATGCCACAGCCAGCAAGACTAACTAAACTAATAAATCCAATAAAGATACAACTTAAAATATTATCTGCGGTATTTGGATTTTCTACTCTAGTAGCTGTTGTTTCTGGTTGTTTTTGGATTTCTGGAGTTGTTGTTGTAGTATTATCAGAATTTTCAGTTTTCTTTATAACATTACCATATCTATCTGTTTCATATTCATCACTTAAATACATACTAATATCTTGTTTTTTCACAATGCCTGTAGTTAAATCTTGATATTCAAATTGGCCACCTGTTATAGTGGTTTTTGATCCAGTAATCGGAGCAACTGTTGGTATTTCTTGACCTGTTAAATTTATAAATTGGCCACCTGTTATATTTAATTTACCATTTGTAGAATTTACAACAGCAGGTGCATCAGCATAATCCTCTTCTGTTAATTTACTTTGGTCAAATCTACCTCCACTAATATTGGCTGTTCCTTCATTCCATAATCCATAATTAAGCTTATGCATTGTAGAAACTCTTCCACCTGTCATATTTAGTATTCCACTAGCTTGATTATATATTCCGTAATCTGCTGCTCCACTAACTAAAATATTAGCTGTTTCATCTAAATTCAAATTTAATGTTCCAAAATTACTAATAATGGCTTGATGAAGTTCACTTTCATTGTATTTACTAGTTCTTGTTATAGCTCCTTTGCCAGTAATTGTTAAAGTTCCTCCTTCAGCAATTTTAATTGTTGGAAGATCTACTGTTAAATCACCACTTGTTGTAGTGTTATTTAAGGTATGACCATTTAAATTTAGAGTAACGTTTTCTCCATTTTGAATTTCTAAATTTTCATTAGTAGTTGCATTTAATGTTAATTCATACACATTATTTTCTTTTGATACTTTGTTAATATTACTATTGTTTAACTTATCTAATGTAGTTGCTGAAACATTTTTAATATTAGCAAATCCAAATACACATGCGGTTAATAATGCAATACTTAATATTTTCTTCATTCTTTTTTCTCCTCTCTTACTCCCATTATAACCCCCCCCTAAAAAGAAAGTCAAGAAAATTTTTATCTCTTATGAACAATTTTACTGATGAACTTATTTAAAAGACATATTATTATTTTCACTTATATCTAC
>CANPXJ010000047.1 GCA_947585915.1 uncultured Bacilli bacterium
ATTTTTTGAACTAATATTTAAAATTTGTGATAATATATTCATATAGAAAGAACTCCTTTTTATTTTGGTTTATAGGTTATATTATACCACGAGTTCTTTCTATTTTTTTATTTCCCGATAAATTTAGACACCGTCATTGTATAAAAGAATTTGCCAAAACCAAAATTATTGGCTATAATAAAAATGTAAGTGCTAATTTGAACAGCATCTACAAAACGAGTTTATAGACGCCATGCACAAAAGATTACTCTAAAGTGCGGGCGTCTTTTTTATTTTAAGATACTAACAAGTATGCTTAAAATAAGTATAATGATTAGATATTTTAACAAAGTTAAGATATCTTTCATAACGCATCAACTCCTTAAAAAACCAAAACCCCTAAGGATTAAGAAATTTCTAAGTTGTAAAATGGTAGATGCCCCCAAAAAAGCACTTAAAGTTTATTATAAAAAAGAGAGTAGTATAAAGTAAAGAAAAATCGTTCGACAAAATTTTTAAGATTTTGTTATAATAAAAAAGGTGATTGACATGTATAAAATAGGTGATGTAGTAAAAGGATACATAACAGGGGTTCAAAAATATGGTATTTTTGTTGCTGTTGATGAAGACTATACTGGTTTAATTCATATATCAGAAATATCTCATGCTTATGTTAAAAATATTAATGATTACTTAAATGATAAAGATATTATTGAAGCTAAAGTAATTGAAGTGGACGAAAAAAATAAACATTTAAAGCTTTCGATAAAAAATTTAAATAATAACAAAGAAGAGTTTTTTACCTCAAAAAAAGGTTTTAAATCTCTAAAAGAAAATTTAAAACCTTGGATGGATGAAAAATTAGCTGAACTTAAAAACGATTAAATTAATTTAGCATGAATAACAATACGCTTTGCGCCCCCTTCAGCACAAGTTGATAAAGTTAAAATTTTATCTTCATTAGTAACATCAACGCCAAAATCATAAATGCTTCGACTCTTAACCTCTGCTAAAAAATTAGTATAATTTGGAGGATAATTATAATTACTTACTAAATAGTCAAAATCAGGAGTTGTTACATAAATAGCAAAAATTTGAAATCTTAACTGTGCGTATAGAGTATTAAAGGTAATAATTTGATTATTGGTATTTTTATACCATTTTTCTTTTAAAGTGTTTTTTAAAGAACCAAACATTGTTCCATTATGTCCATATATAATAGTATTATCATTTAAATCTTCTATACTATTACGATAATCCATGAATACCCATCCATTATAATTTTTTCTTTTATAAAAATTATAATTCAAATAGTATTCGTTATCAGTAGTATGAACAACGGGGTAATTGACATTAGTGTTATTTACTTTAAGCCAGCCTACAGTATCTTTATTAATAGATAAAAGTTTATCAAAATCTTCTGTTAAAGCTTCAATAACTTGCTTTTGCTCACCAGCATCTTCTTTTTGTTCTTCTGTTTCTTCCATATCAATATCATTAATTAAATTAACAACATCATAGACATCATCAACTTCTTTTTGAGCTTGGAAGTCATAATAAATTTTAAATCCAATTCCTGCTCCTAACGTAATAATCATAATTAGGGCACACATTTTTAGATTAGTAAATGATAATTGTTTCATAAAATTTTTATTAATATATTCTTTGGAATAAATAATCTTAAAAGAATATTTTAATTTTTTAACTTTGCTTTTATTAATATATTTAGCTAATTCTTCTAAAGCATTATTATCTTTATCTTTTTGATATATTTTAAACTTAATCTTTTTTACATTTAAACTATCTAAAATAGTAATTAATTTTTTTACTAATTCTTTCTTATAATAATGAAGATAAATAACAGTTAAATACTTATTAATAGATATAAAAGTTTTAAAATCATTTATATCATCTTCATTCATATCTTCATCTATGACAATACTTCTTGCATAGTAAATATCTGCGTAATTATTAAATTTATTACGAGCCATAAAATTACTAACATAAAATTCTTCGCTAAATAATGTAACATCTAAATTGCTTCTATCTAACTTTTCTAACATAAATAGAGGTATACTAAAACACTTAAACTCTTTTAATTGTTTTAATTTAATAATTTTTAGAACATCTTCATATTTTAAAATAGTTTTATCTCTTATTTCATAACTTGTAATTTGAGGTAGAGAAGCAACAAGTTCTAAAGATAAATCAAATAAAGTATAATCAGCAATAATTATTTTATGAATATCTTTGTCTTTAATAATATCATTTAAGAATTTTAAAACAAGTTTTTTGTTTTTTAATATATATTTATAAGTAAATATTAATTCTTCTAAATTAATCTTAGTAGTAATCATAGTAAGGTTAGTATCTATTTTCTCTTGGTCTTTATAAGAAAATATTAAAGCTTTTTTATATGTCTGTATTTTAATAACTTTCACTTTAACCAACCTTTCTACTATAAACTAATATATCATAAAAAATATTAAATTTAAACTAATTTACAAATTTAGACAGTTTTTTTGAAAATATTGTAATTATATGTTGCATATTTGGAAGTTTTTGGTTTATAATACAAATAGAATATAGGAGAGGATTATTTATGAAGATATTAAAAAAACATGGTAAAAAGGTTAGTGTAATGTTACTAGCAATAGCATTAATGATTAGTCCAATGTTACCAATAGTAAAGGCTGCAGATAATGATACATGTGAGAAAAGATTACATTATTATTTCTTGTTAGCTGAAGAAGCTTATATAGACCATTTCAAAACTGAAGGAAGTAAAGTACAAAGAACATATTCAGGTGAGTTCCCAGAATATTTTGGTTTAACAGAAGATGATGTTAATAAGGATAAAATTACACTTCAAAGTGGTTATTCATGGATTGATGATGGAGAAGCAATAACAAGCGTAGATTTTAATACTAAAGCAGTAGCAACAAATGGTCAAACTGGAAACACAAAAGGTTTTCAATCTAAATTCTATAATGTAGAATTACCTGATGGTTATGAACTTTCAAGTAGTACTCCTACATTATCATATTGGAATAGCGACGATTGGAAAAGATATGCCGATATGTATGAAAATCTCGTAAAAGTATATGGCGAAGCAACTAGTGGTACAATTTATGCAAAACAAAACGAAACTGTAACATCTGATGCCGACGATATTTATTTAATTCATTATGTATGGAAAAACGGTACAGGCCAAGAAGGTGATACGGAGTGGAAAGATAGTGATACAACACATGCTTTAAAGACTATGTTCGAAGATTTTGCATCTTGGCCAAAAGATGTTTCCTCAATAGATGTTAAAACAAATATTTTACAACAAGTGGCTGATGCTTCAATAGATGTTACTAAAAAAACTGGAACATCTGTAAGTATTACTACAAATGAAGGTTTGAATGCACTTGGAAAAGATAATAGTACAATTATAACTATGGATGCTATTAGAAATATTAAAGGAATTAGTAGACCAACAAAATTTTATGGTTGGATGGATAAAGTGGGAAATGATTTATCTGGTAAAGGGTTTAATGAAGACAATAAATATTGGTTCTTTTTCCCAATGACAGCAACTTATACATTCACTGCTAGTGGTGATGTTTGTGGAGCTGGAAATAATGTAATAGATACATCTGAAAGTAGTACAAACAACCCTGGAACTGGTATTGTATCTTATGCTATAATAGGTACATTATTAGTTGGCGCTGCTAGTGCATATATTTACGCTAGAAAAAATAATAAATTTAATAAAGTATAATAATAAAGCTTGAGAAATCTAGCTTTTTTCATATAAGAAATAAATTAAAAACATATGAAATATAAAACTAATTCGGCATATAATATTAATGTAAATAGTTTTGCATAATGGTATTGACATTCGAAGAAAAATATTATACATTAATATTGCATTTAAAAGAATGCAATATGTACATGTTAGCCGCTTATGGATGGTGCGGGTTATAAATGATTCCAATCGCGAAATGTTAGTCGCTTCCGAGTGGTGCGAGTTATAAATGATCTCGGTTGAAAATGTTAAGAAGGCTCTATATAGAGTTTTCTTTTTATCTAATTAAGGAGCTGATAGTTTATGAAAGTGAAAACAGGATATTTGTATCATATTAAAGATGAATTTTTTGATAAGATAAATAATAAAGGTCTAATGATTAATCACGAAAATGGAAAATCTAGACCTACTTATTTTACTATTAAAGATAAGAATATATTATGGTTCATTCCATTAAGCACTAAAATTTCTAAATATAGGCCTATAATTGATAAGAAAATAAAAAAGTATGGAAGTTGTAAATCTATTATGATAGATGAAATAGCAAATAAAAAATCTGTGATATTGCTACAAAATGCCTTTCCAACCCTAGAAAAATATATTGATCATCCCCATACAATTAATGGGGCTCCTGTTAGAGTTCCTGATAATTTAAAAAATGAAATATTAAATAATTTCAATTCACTATTAGCTCTAAAAAAACAAGGTACTAATTTATTTTTTACAGACATTGATTATATAAAAAACGTTATGCTAGAAGAAAGTAAGAAATCAGTTACTAATTAATTAGAATTTAAAATATAATATTAATGTAAATTTATACTAAAGTATTGATTTTTAAAGTATATTATTGTACATTAATATTGTATTTGATACAAACATTAGGTAAATGTTTCTCGCTCCCAGATGGCTTGCGAGTAATAAATTATCCCGAATGAAAATATTGGAAAACTCTATTTTATAATAGAGTTTTTTAGTTTATTCTATAAAGAAAAAAATCTAAAAAAAAAAGAATGTCAAATTCTTTATTTAAATAAATTGCTATGACTACCAGTTGCAACTAATAAAAGATTAAGTTCATTGTCTTCATATTGATAAATTAGTAACCAATCTGATTCTATATGGCACTCTCTACAATTTTTATAATATTTATCATTTATTAAACCATGGTCTTTATATTTTTGTTCTAAAATTTCACCATTGGCTAACTTGTTGATAACTACTTTTAATTTTTTTAAATTTTTTCCTTGCTTTCCGACTTTCTTATATTGTTTTTTAAAAGTGGAAGATAGTACGACTCTATACATTAGTTATCTAAATAATCAAATAATTTATCTGTGGTATCAAAGCTAGGGAGTTGCACCTTTCCATTTTTATAATCTTCTATTTCTTGTAGAGATTTTAAAAGTTCTTTACTTGGAGCAGGAGTCATTGTAGGTTTAAAAGCTAGTCCTTGTTCTCTGTCACATTGTTTTAAAAACATATTAATAGCAGAATTTGTATTAGTTCCTAGATTTTTAAACAAGTTATCTATTCTTTTTTTTAAATCTTTATCAATTCTAATAGTCATATTAGTTGTGTTTGAAATAGTACTCATAAAATATCTCTCCTCATTAATAATATTACTACAATTTTTCTGTAATATCAAGTGCAATATATTTGCAATACACTTGCAATAGTATTGTGCGTATTATTTAAAAAAATATCCCATAAAATTTCAAAAATTAAATTTCATTA
The DNA here is from genome assembly GCA_947585915.1 of uncultured Bacilli bacterium. Classification (GTDB taxonomy): domain Bacteria; phylum Bacillota_I; class Bacilli_A; order RF39; family UBA660; genus HGM10766. The sequence continues at coordinate 5,513 of CANPXJ010000047.1, forward strand.
TTACTTTTAATAAATTCTCTTAAAATTTTAGTTAAAGCTCTTTTTTCAATTCGGGATACATAGCTTCGAGAAATATTTAAATCTTTAGCAATTTCTTTTTGAGTTTTTTCTTTTGTATTATTTAAACCATATCTTTTAATAATAATATCTCTTTCTCTTGGTGTTAATTTATCTAAATATTTAGCGAGTAGTTTAATATTATTTTTATTATGTAAATCAGTTATCATATCAACTTGATTATCTTTAATAATATCTATTAAATTTATTTCATTACCATCTTTATCATAACCAATAGAATCATTTAAACTAACATTGTTTTCATTCTTTTTATTAGAACGAAAGTACATTAATATTTCGTTTTCAATACATCTTGCACAATAAGTAGTTATTTTTGTTTTATGATTATTTTTATAAGAGTCTATACCTTTAATTAAACCAATAGTTCCAATACTTATTAAATCATCATTATCAGTATTTTTTGACTCAAATTTTTTAACGATATGAGCAACTAAACGAAGGTTATGTTCAATAAGTTTATTACGAGCATTTTTATCTCCTTCTAACATTTGATTAATATATTTTTCTTCATCTTCTTTACCTAAAGGATCGGGGAAGACATTATTTGAATAGCTTCCTGTAAAAAAAAGCATATCTTTGATAATATTTAATAAATTTAAAAACATAATTCACATCCTTAATAAATAATATTTTTGTTTATTTAAAATATGTTAGGGATAATATTTTAATTTATTTTTAGATATGCTAAACTTAAGTTAAATAGAAAAGAAGATGATTATGAAAATTTTAGTAACTGGTGGTTGTGGGTATATAGGAAGTCATACAGTTGTAGAATTACTTGATGAAAATTATGAAGTAGTTATTGTTGATAATTTATGTAATTCAAAAAAAGATGTTGTTGATAAAATTAAAACAATTACTGGTAAAGATGTTAAATTTTATGAAGAAGATGTTTGTGATAAAAAAGCTTTACAAAAAATATTTAAGGAAAATAAAATAGATGCAGTTATTCATTTTGCTGGTTTAAAGGCGGTAGGAGAATCTGTTGCTGAGCCATTAAGATATTATCGTAATAATTTAGATTCAACATTAACCTTACTAGAAATAATGGCTGAACATAAGTGTTATAAAATAGTATTTTCATCTAGTGCTACTGTTTATGGTGCTCCTAAAAGTTTACCTATTAAAGAAGATTTTCCACTGCACACCACTAATCCTTATGGATCAACTAAATTAATGATAGAACAAATATTAAAAGATTTATACATTGCTGATTCAAATTGGAGTATAGCTATTTTAAGATATTTTAATCCAATTGGAGCTCATGCTTCAGGTTTAATTGGTGAAAATCCGAATGGCATACCTAATAACTTAATGCCTTATATTATCAAAGTAGCTACTAAAGAATTACCTTACTTAAATGTATTTGGTAATAATTATGATACTAAAGATGGCACAGGAGTTAGAGATTATATTCATGTTGTCGATTTAGCTAAAGGCCATTTAAAAGCAATTGATAAAGTTATTAAAGATAAAGGTGTTGATTGTTATAATTTAGGTACAGGCAAAGGTTATAGTGTTTTAGAAATAGTTAAAACTTTTGAAAAGGTAAATAATATTAAAATTGATTATAAAATAACAGAAGCGCGACCTGGCGATATTGCCGCTTGTTACGCTGATCCAACTTATGCTAAAGATAAATTAAATTGGGAAGCAACTTTAGATATTAAAAAAATGTGCGAAGATAGTTATAACTACGCTAAAAAACAAAAATAAAAATTAAGCATACTCATTTTTTTGAGTATGTTTTTTTAAATAGTTGACTTTAACCTTAGGTAATAGTCTATATTAAACAATGAAAGGAGTAATTATGTTAATTCAAGAAGTAGAACAAATAGTAAATTTATCAAAAAAATCAATTCGCTTTTATGAAGATAATGGTTTATTAACGCCTAAAAGAAATGCTAATAATCAATATCGAATGTATAGTGAAGATGATGTAAAAAAACTTAAAATAATAAAATTTTTAAGAGAATTGGGAGTACCAATTAGAGAACTGAAATTGCTTGATAATCATAAGTTGTCTTTAGAAAACTGTATGCAAGAAAGAATCAAAAGAATAAAGATAGAACAAAGTAAATATGATAAAGTTTTGAGTATGTGTAATGAGATTATAAAAAGTGGAGAAACTTATGAAAATATTGATATTGAAAATTACTTTTTAAACATGAATCTCCTAAATAAAGAAGGATTTACAATGCGAGAAATTAAAAGTAATCATAAAAAGAAAATATTAGGAGCCATACTATCAAGTTGTATATTTTCAATAATTTTCTTGTTTTTAATAGTTATTATTACTTATTTAGGTTTTTTTACAGACGATAATATTCCAATTATTCTATATTTGTTTTTAATGTTTATTCTTGGTATTCCTACATTGGCAATATTTTATAATTTATTTATAAGAATTAAAGAAATTAGAAGAGGTGAAGAAGATGAAGCTAGTAAATATTGATTATATTCCAGGTCAGAAGATTATTGAAGCTTTAGGAATAGTTAAAGGACAGGTTGTTCAATCTAAAAACATTGGTCGGGATTTTATGGCAGGAATGAAAACAATAGTTGGAGGAGAAATAACTAGTTATACTGATATGATTTCAATGGCTAGAAAGCTAGCTACGAAAAGAATGGTCGATGAGGCATTAGCTTTGGGAGCTGACGCTGTTATAAATGTTAGATATGGCTCATCATCGGTTATGAATGGAGCAGCGGAGATTATTGTTTACGGCACTGCTGTTAAATTAGAAGAACTATAACTATAGTTTTTTTTCTTTTTGCGTTATAATTAAAATGGTGGTTGAATTGAAAAAGCAAACTAAAAAAATTATAACTATTATTGTAATTTGCTTTTTGTTAGTTGAAGGTATACTTGCAATTTTTAACATTGATTTAAAAGAAAGTATAAATTCTTTATTTTTAAAATCTTATTCTTTAGAAGAAGTACCTGAGTATAATGGTAAATCTTATGTGATTATTAATGAAAATGAGCCAAATTTTGAAAAAAAGGATTATGATAGTTCATTTGAAAAATATAGCAATTTAGATTTTTTAGATAGAGCAGGGGTTGCTTTTGCTAATATTTCGAAAGATTTAATGCCTACTGAACCAAGAGGAAGTATTGGAATGATTAAACCTAGCGGATGGCATACAGTTAAATATGATATTGTTGATGGCAAATATTTATATAATCGTTGTCATTTAATTGGTTACCAATTAACAGGGGAGAATGCTAATCGAAAAAATTTAATTACTTGTACAAGACAAATGAATACCGTAGGAATGCTAGAGTTTGAAAATAAAGTAGCAGAATATATTAAAACTACTAATAATCATGTCTTATATCGTGTAACCCCTATTTATAAAGGAAGTAATTTACTTGCTAGTGGGGTACAAATGGAAGCTTTTTCTTTAGAAGATAATGGGAAGGGTATAAAGTTTAATGTGTTTGTATATAATGTAGAGGATGGAATCGAAATAAATTATGAAGATGGCACAAGCAAGTTACTACCAAGTTAGCTTTAAAATGAAAAAAGGCTTGAATTATATAAAAATTATGATATAATTAACGAGTAAGTGATTGATGCGGGTGTAGTTTAATGGTAGAGCTTCAGCCTTCCAAGCTGATAACGTGGGTTCGATTCCCATCACCCGCTCCATTTTTAAAATATATCGGTCTTATAAAGACTGATTTTTTTTATGAATTCCACGTTATCAGTTTGAAAGTGCAACTTTTTTTCATTTTATTAAACCAAATGTCCAAGCCATCGATAATCTTGTTGTTTGGTAGGAGTGAAAAATAAAAACAAGAAAATTATTGGCATTATCAAAAAATTATATTAATACGAAATATAGTGACGAAATTATCGAGAGTATACAAGATGACTATAAATGGAGCAAAGATAATAAAGACAAAGATGATTTTGAAAAAACGCCCATATATAGTATAATATTTAATGAAACAATTAATAATTTGTAGGAGTGACATTATGAATAAAAAGAAGATAGTACTCGTTTTAATTATAATTTTTATAGTTGCTGTATTGAGTTTATTAAAAATATATAATAACTTAACATATTATTCCGATGTTTTAAAAATAAATTGGAATATTGAATTACCAAAAAATTTGATTAGAGAAATTTATAGTGCTAATTCTGATTCAAATGTTCATGGGGATGGAATTAGGTATCATGTTTTTTTATATAAAAATGAAGATAAAATAGAAGAATTATTTAATTGGTCTATTGAAGAAAAGAAAACCATATTTTATTCATCTTATAGTGAAAGTATAGATAATTGGCTAAATAAAATAAAAGTTTCTAAAAAAAAATTATCCTAATTATTCTAATTGTAAGTATTGGTATGAGAAACAAGATGATAATAGTGAGATTATTATTCTTTGGGATAATAAAGAAAATAAATTATATACTGTAGAATCATTTTTATAAAAACATTATTATATTATCATTAAATTCTTTTGTTATTGGCACATAGTTGTAGGTATCTTTTACAATGCTCCATTTTTGAAATATATCGGTCTTATAAAGGCTGATTTTTTTTATGAATTCCACGTTATCAGTTTGAAAGTGCAACTTTTTTTCATTTTATTAAACCAAATGTCCAAGCTCAGATAATCTTGTTGCCTTTAGAAAATAGTACTATTATTTTAATAGTACTTATTGTATAATATCGATATGGAGGGTTAATAATTTATGGAAAAAGAAAAATTAAAAGATATTTTAATAAATGCTAAACCAGGAGATTTTGATAGAATCATGGATCACATTATTACTCAAGAAGATATTGAAGATTTTAATAACCTTTATTCTAAATTTGTAATTTTAGAAAATGAGTATAAAAAAATGATTTTTAATAGAAAAGAAGCTGCTAAAGAATTAACAAAAATATTATCTCTTTTACATAAAATGAATGACTTAATTGGAAGAGATATAGCAAGTAAAAAAGATTATTATGAGATATCTGTAAGAAATTCAAAAGATATTAATATAAATGAACAGTATAAGGTTTTTGAAACTTTAAGGCAGCTAGCAAGTCACGAGGCTGTTCAATATGATATTAAGACAATTGAATATACTACATTTGATAACAGTGAACGCCATGGCTATCGCACGACAGGAAAATATACTGAAAAAATTATAATTCTTGCTGAAAAAGAGGCTTTATCTAAACTTGATAATTCTAAAAAAATGCCTTATTTAAATCAACAAATGCTACTAGATATTTATAATCAAGGATTTTCAATGGTTCTAGCAGGAAATAATGAATGTACGATAGAACATTTAAATATAGAAAATGTGTACAAATTAGGAGAATTTAATCCAATTATCTTCTATTTACACGATGACGAACTTGCTCATGCTGCATCTTCATTAATGGAGTTTATTGAGGAAAATGGTGCAGATTTTTCACAAATAGATGTTAACGATTTAATAAGAGCCATAAAATCAAAATATAAAAATAGAAATAAAAAAATTTAATAAATTTTAAAGGCTAATTTTTTTATAATTACGTTAAACTTGAAAATTATTTTCCTTTTTACTTTGTGATTTTAAATACATATTTTCAACCATATCATCAAAAAGGCTATACCATTTTACTTGGACACAATATCTTTCTTTTTCATATTTATGATTATAATTTAAACATCTATTTTGTGGTTGAACAAATAAATTACTAAAATGAATTCCTGTTGAATAATTATTTCTTTTTCTTAGTAAAATTTCTAAAATTTCCTCTTTGCTTAACCATAAAAAATCATTTACATTGCCATAAACTATAGCGTCAATTTTAAAATCTGAATTATTTCCTTGTATTACAAAACGATTTATAGCTTTTTTTAATAATTCAACATTGTTTAATTCTTGATTTATTTTATCTATTTCTTTTTGATGCTGTTTTTTATAATCTGTGCTACTTATTCTTTTTATTCCTTTTCCATTAGTAGTACCATCAGCGTAATGATATTTTAAATATTCATTTATGCTTTCTTTAGATACATGATTTTCTTTTAGAAAATGAATAAATTGTGAAATAGGTTCTACATGTACACTATTTCTACTTCCATATTTAAGACTTATTCCTTTAATTTTCGAATTAATCTTAATTAAAATATCGGTTTTTTGTGGATAATGATTTAACCAACACTTAATTGTTTCATTTTCAGATTCATTTGGAAATAAATATTTTAATAAAGAATATAATAAGGGATTTAAGTTTTTAATTTTTTTATTATTTAGATTTTTCACAAATTCGTATTCGTTATCTTTACCAGTCATATGCATTATTCCTTTCGTTAATTCATTTTAGTATTATAATAAAAAACCGAAAAAAATATGTCGAATTTTCTTTTATTAGAATTATTAAAAAAATTATTATGAAAATAACTTTCTTAAAAAATTTGTAATGTAGGTTTGTCAAACAAAAGTGACAAAGTCACGACAAACCAACGATAGATTATTTTAACTTGTTAAAATAATCA
>CANPXJ010000048.1 GCA_947585915.1 uncultured Bacilli bacterium
GAACTTGACATAAAAAAATCCAGTATCTAACTGGTATTGAATACGTTTTGGATTTATGTCAACTGCAAAACTCGGGATTAAAAATAATATCTTCATGGTAAATATCCATAAATTGTTGTATACTAATAATCGGATATTTATTCTTGAAGTTCTTAATAAATTCAATTTCTTTTGTTGAGGGTGAATTATTAGAAGGTTTGTTTGTTAAACCATGAATTAATATAGAATCAATATCCTTTTCTTTTAAAAGATTAGAAAATCTAATTATTTGAAGTTTTTTATATCCAGTTAAAGAACCAATTTGAGAATAAGAATAATTATTTAAACCATTAAGTTTATCTTGAACAGGTTTTAATGCATATTCTTTATTATGCATATATAAAAAATCTCCTTTCTAAAGAGATATTATATATCATTTATATATTGGTATCATTTTAAAATAGGATTAACAAAAGCAATAAATTTATTGATTTTCTTTGTCGAGTGTTATAAAATACTATTATAGGAGATAGGAGAGATAGTAAATGAAGAGGATATTTAGCAAAAAATTAATGAAAAAGAATGGATTTACTTTGATAGAATTATTAGCTGTAATAGTAATATTATCAATATTAATACTACTTGCCATGCCAAGTGTTTTAAGAATAATGGAAAATGCTCGAAAGAATGCATTTGAAACAGAAGTAAGAGCTTATTTAAAAGCTGCTCAAACAAAGTATGCTGAAAAAGCGGTGGGGAATTCAGCAAGTCAAACATTATATTTTAATAATAAAGGAACTAGTGATGAATGTACTTCTAATAGTTCTGATACTGCTAAATGTAAGGTTGATATTGAAGACAAAAAAGATTATACGTATGACATTACAGTATCAATAGATAGTGCAACTCAGGAACCAAGATATAGTTATACAATTGCAGGGCCATCTTACAAAGCAACAGGTAGCAGCAAAAAGTACTCTGAATCAATTGAAGTAACTAAAAAGTAGTAATTATGTCAATCACTTGTTTTTTTCTACCATAAAATATTAAATTAATGGTATACTAATATGTGTAGATAAAAAAATAGGAGTGATAATATGTTATGTCCAAGATGTAATAGTGAAAATGAAGCAGGAGAAAAATTTTGTCGTCATTGTGGTTCACCTTTAACAGATACTGAACTATTTATGTCTCCGCAAGAAAGAAAGTTTAGAAAAAAAGAATTAAAAAGGCAAGAAAGATTAGAACGAAAAAAACAAGTTAAATCTTATAATGTGAATGTAGCTAAAAATAATAAAAAGAATAATGTTCCTAGAAGAACATACTCTATAAATGAAAAAGCTTATCAAAGAAATCCTTTATATTTAGCGGGAAGTTTAATTAAGTCTGTTATTGTTTTAATCGTAATTGTATTACTTGTTTATTTTGTAGGAGGATTTGCATTAACTAAGATAGCTGAAAACACAAATAATTATGGCGTTGCTGGTATTGAAGTGCCTTCAATTAATTATGTTTTGGGTGATAGAACAGTTAAAAAAGTAAAATATAGTTATGATAAAAAACTAATAGTTGAGTATGTGTTTGAAAATGTAGAAAAACCTACTGACGACTTGAGCAATTATATTGCTTACTTAATGGAACATAATAATTTTATAGTTGATGGGCAATATGACTCTTCTTTAGAAATTGGAAATGTTAAATTAAAATATATTCCGGAAAGTGAAAATGCTGACACTGTCATTGCTGATATTATATGGACAACAAATGGTTATTCTTTAACTTTTTATAAAGATAAATAATGCAAGTTTAACTTGTATTTTTTATTTTCCTTTGAGATAATTTAGGTGGTGGTAGTATGTTAATTATAGGTTCACATGTTTCTTTTGGTCCTACTCAACTTATGGGGTCTTTAAAAGAAGCATTAAGTTATGGAGCCAATACATTTATGTTTTATACGGGGGCTCCTACTAATACAAAAAGAAAAGATATAAATAGTATTTTTACTAATGATGCTTTAGAATTAATGAATGAAGAAAATATTGATTTAAAAAATATTGTTGCTCATGCTCCTTATATCGTTAATTTAGCTAATCGAAGTAGTGAAGATAAATATAATTTTAGTATTGATTTCTTAAAAGAAGAAGTAAAAAGATGTGAAGAGCTTGGTATTACAAAATTGGTTTTACACCCTGGTAGTGCTGTAAATATGACTAAAGAAGAAGGGTTACAAAATATAATTAATGGTTTAAATAAAATAATCGATAATGATACTAAAGTTGTTATTTTACTGGAAACCATGGCTGGTAAAGGTAGTGAACTTGGTCGAGATTTAGAAGAAATAAAAACTATTATTGATGGGGTTAATAGGCAAGAATGTATTGGAGTTTGTTTAGATACTTGTCATTTAAATGATTCAGGTGTTGAAATTGGTGAATTTGATTTATATTTACAGGCTTTTGATAATATAATTGGCATTGATAAAATAGGATGTATTCATATTAATGATAGTAAAAACGAGAAAGGTTCTCATAAAGATCGCCATGCTAATATTGGCTTTGGAACAATAGGGTTTGATAAATTAATTAAAGTTATTTATCATGAACAATTAAAAGACATTCCTAAAATATTAGAAACTCCTTATATAGGCGACACTGATGATGATAAGTCACGCCTCTATGCGCCCTATAAATTTGAAATTGAAATGATTAAAGCTCAACAATTTGACTCTGATTTATTTAGAAAAATTAGAGATTATTATAAAAAGTAAGGGGGAAATTATTAATGGCTTATTATTATGTACCACTCGAACAGATTAAAAGGGGAAAGGACTTAAATAAAAAAGAAACGTACTTTGGCTATGTGCCTTGGGTTGGGTCAACTGATAATAGAATTAAATATGATGAAAGTGGATCTGATTTATTTTTAATTGTTGAATATAATTCAGCTGATAAAGAAACTGCAGTTGAAATATTAACAGGAAAAGAAATTCCTATTCTTTGGGCAACTCGTGAAGGAACTCTATTAAAAAATTTTCACTGCAAGCAAAAAAAACTCCATACATATATTAGAAACATAACGATTGACCATGCCAATGGTTTTTGTGAAGAAGATACTTTTAATGAAAAAAATAATTTGCAAAGTATGGGATATCACCAGGCCAAACATATTTTAGAATTATATAAGCTAAGATTTACTAAAGAAAGCTTAAGTCTTCTTTTAGATAATTTATTTTTAGAAGGAGAAAATATAATTAAGGAATATTGGTCTTTAAAGGAAAAACATAAAGAACAAGAAGTGAAAGAAAAAAAAGAAATTGAACAAATGATTTATGCTTTAAAAAACCATTCCTAATTTAAGAATGGTTTAAATTTTTCCGAATACTCTTTAAAGAGTATTTTTATTTTAGGAAAATTTTCTTTTGTATAATATTTACTATAGCTATCTATATTAAAACTATCAAAATCACTAAAAACTTTTTCCCAATTATTTTTAATAAACTGATAAGTAAAATCTATTTCTTCATCATTTAAAACAATATTGTGTAATAAAGCAAAACTAATAATTTGTTCTTTAGTTAATTTATCAACATAATTTTTTATTAAATTGTTCATTTTCCACCTCAATTTATTATATGCATTTTGTATAGTTTTTTGTTTGTTTTTAAATAATAATAATGGGTGATTTTATGGCAAAAATCAAAAAAATATTAAGTTATCTTTTTATTATTGGCATTTTTTTGGTAATAGGAGTTAAAATATATTCTTTAAATGTTGTAAATAAAGATTATTATGAAAAACAGCTAGATCAAAAACAAAATAAAATTATTACTTTAGCCTCAGCTCCTAGGGGGAGAATTCTTGATCGAAATGGTAATATTTTAGTTGATAATATTGGCATAAAATCAATTGTTTATCATAAAAGCAATAAAATAAGTGCTGAGGATGAAGCGAAGATTGCCCAGCAACTAGCCGAGATTATTACTTTAGATTATAAAGAAAATATTAAAGAGACTAAAAATTTTTATATTTTATTAAATAAAGAAAAAACCGATAAGTTAATTACTAAAGAAGAAAGAGAAAAAGTGCAAATGCGTAAGGCAACTACTAGTGATTTAGATAATCTTAAATTAAAAAGAATAACTAAAGAAATGTTAGATGAATTTGATGATAAACAGCGCCTGGCGGGGCATATCTACGCCCTTATGAATAAAGGGTATAAATATGAGGTGAAAACTATTAAAGAAGAGGCCGAAGAAAAAGAATATGCTCAGGTAATTGAAAGTAACATCGAAGGAGTAACAGGTAGTATTAATTGGGAAAGAGTTTATCCATATGGAAATGTCCTAAAAAGTATTTTTGGTTCAGTATCTTCTAGCTCAACTGGTCTCCCTAGTGAAAAAAAGAGTGAATATTTAAAAAAAGGGTATAGTTTAAATGATCGAGTCGGAATAAGTTATTTAGAAGAAGAATATGAAGAGTATTTAAAAGGAAAAAAAGCTACCTATCAAGTTAATCCTGATAATACTTTAACTCTTTTAACTAAAGAAGAAAGAGGAAATGACCTTATTTTATCTATTGATATTAATTTACAAATGGATATTGAGAAAATCATAGAAGAAAAAATATTAGCTGGTAAAAAATTACGAAATACGGAATATTATAATCATGCTTATGCAATTGTTAGTAATCCGAGTGATGGCAGTATTGTGGCGATGGTTGGCAAAAGATTAAATGAAGATACTAAGGAGTTTAGTGATATTGCTCCAAATATTATTTCTTCTGCTTATACAGTAGGTTCCGTCGTAAAAGGAGCCTCTCACACAGTAGGGTATCAAAATAATTTAATTGATGTTGATAAAAAAGTTATTGATTCTTGTGTTAAATTACATTTAGTTCCCGAAAAATGTTCTTTTAAAAAATTAGGGGTATTAAATGATATAACAGCTTTAAAATATAGTAGTAATTATTATCAGTTTTTAACAGCAATAAAATCAACCGGAAAAACATATCATTATAATATGGAATTAAATGCTACTAAACAAAATTTTGAAACTTATCGTCATACCTTTAGAGAGTATGGACTAGGCACAACAACGGGTATTGATTTACCTAATGAAAAAATTGGTTTAATAGGTAATCAAATTGCTGATGACTTACTTTTAAATCTTTCAATTGGACAATATGATACTTACACACCTATCGAGTTAGTACAATATATTAATACAATTGCCATGAATGGAAAAAGAATAAAATTAAGTTTAATGAAAAAAATTGTGGATAAAGATAATAAAGTTATTTTAGAAAATAAAGGAAAAGTTTTAAATGAAATAGCCATGGATGAATATTACTTTAATCGAATCAAAGAAGGATTTAGAGAAGTCCTTGATGGAGGGACAGGAAGAGGTTATACCGATTTAAAGTTTAATCCAGTGGGTAAAACGGGAACTAGTGAATCATTTTATGATAGTGATAATGATGGTAAAGCTGATGTTAAAACAATTACGATGAGTTATGCCATGTTCGCCCCATTAGAGGCACCAAAGTATAGTTTAGTAGTTATGTCACCTCATGTTTCTCACGAAAATGGTAAAACTGAATACACTGCCTATGTAAATAAACATATTAGCACAGAAGTTTCAAAAATTCTCTTTGAAAATTATTAATATTTTGATATAATAGATTTGCTTATAAAAAAGGAGGGAAGTACCATGGCTAAAAATGAAAATAGAAATCAAGTAGGTTTAAAATGTAGTGAATGTAATAATATAAATTATTTTACTAGTAAAAATAAGAAAAATAATCCTGAAAAATTAGAATTAAAGAAATTTTGTAAACATTGTCGTAAAGTAACAGAACACAAAGAAACAAAATAATAGGAGGGTTTTAGATGGTTATATTTATGGATATAGAATATCAAGATTGGACACCTGATAAAGAAGAATTAGTTCAAAAAGTATATCAAAAAGCAAGTAAAGATTTAGTTGAATTGGCTGATGCTACTGAAAAATATAATATAATTCCGGAATTTAAGAATATAATAGATTGCTTGAAATTTAAAAGGAATGTCATTGCTCTTGGTAATATGTGTTTTTGTAGTAAAGTAAATCAGTTAACACCTAATTTAAAAGCACAACAAACAAATATTAATCCAAAAAGAAAATTAACGAGGTGATAAAAGATGAATATTAATATTAATGATATTAAAAATGGTATGACTGTTATCATTGATGGTAATTTGTGTTTAATTCAAGAATTTCAACATGTAAAGCCAGGTAAAGGCCCTGCATTTGTCAGAATTAAACTTAAAAATTTAAAAACTGGTTCAATTGTTGAAAATACCTTTAACACTAATATTAAAATTGAAAAAGCTCATGTTGAACATAAAAAAATGCAATTCTTATATGCAGCCGGTGATAATTATGTCTTTATGGATACAACTACTTATGAACAAGTAGAAATCCCTGGAGAAAAATTAGAAGAAGAAAAGAAATTCTTAAAAGAAAATTTGGAAATTGATATTGATTATTATGAAGGAGAAATAATTGGAATAACATTACCTGAAAAGGTAGAATATGAAGTAGTTGAAACTTTTGATGCAACTAAGGGAAATACAGCCAATAATGCGATGAAAGATGCTACTATTGAAACTGGTTATGTTTTAAAAGTTCCTCTATTTATAACTAATGGAGAAAAAATAATTGTTTCTACTAAAGATGGAAAATATTCATCTAGAGCATAAAATTGCTCTTTTTTTAAAAAACTATAGACAAACAAATGTTTATGTTCTATAATATAAAATATCCGAAGGGGGCGTAAAGATGTATAATTACTATCGTAAAACTAAAAGAATTAAATTTATTTATCTAACGGATTTTTATGATGTTAATAATAGAAAAGAATTGAACTTTTTAAAAACGAAAGTTAAAAATAATTTAAAAAAGATAGATAAACCCTTAAAAAATAAAAGCACGAAAAGAAAAGCAATAATAAATAAAAAAAGTATTAGTAAAGTGTTATTTCCAACCCCATATTTTAATCCTTTTTCCCAAGATTATATTTTAAATATAAATGCTTTGATAAAAATAAAAGAATTATTTGCTAATGCAATTTATATTGATACTTTTAAAGCTATGAAAAATCATAATAACTCTAAAAAATATCATCATTTTGTAGCTCCTTTAATTATAAATAATAATTATTATCGAGTATTAATTACAACTTATGAAATCCAAGAATCTTCTATTTTACATATTAAAGCTTTAAGAGTAGAAAAAATAGATGAATTTAAAAATAAAACGATAAAAATTGAAGATTTAGTTAAAAATATTAGTTTATATAATTATGAGAATGAAAGTTTTGATTATTATGATTTACAAAAAATGGAAAATAATCAAGTTATTAAAGAACCAGAAATAATTTATTATGGTATTTAAAAAAAGAATATTGTATAATTAAGGTGAGGGTGATAGATATGAAAAAGAAAAATGGTTATACAGCAATTGATTTATTAGTAGTAATTGTTGTCTTTGGTGTAATAACTTTTTTTACAATATCTAAAGTGTCATATGCATTAAGCGATGATAAATCTGAACTTTATAATTTAGAAGTGAAATATATTGAAACTCAAGCCCAAGCTTATGGAAATACCAAAAAAGAGGAAATAAAAGGAAAGAGTACAACTGTGACTATTAATCATCTTATTAATGAAAAATATCTAGAGGCTGATGATAAATCAGGAAACATATATGACCCTCGTGATAAAACAGAGACTTTAAATAATAAAAAAGTAAAACTTACTTATGATGAGGCAACTGATAGTATAAAAGCTAAATTACAGGACTAATTAAAAGTCTTTTTTTTTATAAATTAAAATTTTAGAAGGAAATCACCAACTTTTCTATAATAATATAAGTAGAAAGGAGGTGAAAAAATGACGGAAAGCTTTGTGCCACTAACTAGTGATGGAATATTTAAAGCTTTTTTTAGACAAGAAGAATATTTAAAAATGTTTCTAGAAGATACTCTAAAAATAAAAATTAAAAAAATTGAATATCAAGATTCTTTACTGGAAAGAGAGTATGAAGATAATAAGGAATGTCGGCTTGACTTAATTGTTCTTTTAGATGATAATAGTTATATCAGTGTGGAAATGCAAAATGAAAAAGAAGGAGATATGATATATAGGTCTCACTATTACCTAAATAAAATAACAACAAGGAGTTTAAACAAAGGGAAAAGATATGATGAAATCAAGAAATTTATAGCTATAAATATAATAAACTATAAAGATGAAAGATTCAAAAAACTACATCATATATGTAAGTTATGTGATATAGAGACGAAGAAAATAATATCAGATGTAGAAGAAATCCATATCATATCAATAAAAAATAATGAAATAAATGATGAAGGATTAAGAGAGTGGCTAGAGATATTAAAAGAAGGAAAGAGTTGGAATATGAATAAGTTTAAAGAAAAGAGACTAGAAAAAGCTGTAAAAGAGTTAAAAAGACTAAGTAGAGATAAAGAAGTAATGGAATTATATGATAGAGAAATGAAAGAAAAAATAGATACAATGCTAACATATAATCAAGGAAAGTCTGAAGCTAAAGAGGAAGCAGCAAAAAAATTCTATCAAAATGGCGTAGACAAGGAAGTAATATGCCAATCATTAAACTTAACTGAAGAACAACTTGAAGAAATATTAAATAAAAATAACTAAAATTAGTTATTTTTTTAAAAAAGGAGTGTAGTAAAATGGCCATAACTAAAACTAATTTTATTAATTATACCAGATGTAAAAGATTTGTTGCTTTAGAAGAAATTCATAAAGAAAAACTACTAGCAGATATTTCTTATCAAGATTATAAAAAAGAAGAAGATGAAGATAAGCTAGTGGAACTTGTCGGTAGTATGTATGAAACTGATAGTGAGGATAATGAACATGATTTAATAAATAAAGAAAATCGTTATTTAGAAGTCATGATGAAATATTATAATGAAATAGAACTACTAGTAGGAGATTATGTAAAAGAACATTTTGAAGGAAAAACAATTTATTCGAAAAATAATTTTTATCAAGAATGTTTTGATTTTAATGATAATGGTTTAAAATATATGTGCTATGTTGATGTTTATAATGAACAGGATGATAGAATAAATATTATTGAGGTCAAAGCTACTACTACTAATAAATTTTTATCATTAAAATATAATCATCCTAAAAAAGATAAGTATTCTATCTTTTTAAAAAAATATAATATTTTATATTTAAAAGATGAAATAGAAGGTTATGATATTTTACAAGAAATGCCTCTAAAAAAATATGAATTAGGTAGAAGTAAATTATTTGATCGTTATGGCTTAGGCAAGTATGTTTATGATTTAGCTGTCCAAAGATTTATTATTGAAGGAGAATATAGAGAAAGTAATAATGAAGATAAATTAAAAAACTTTCATTATTATTTAGGAATTTTAAATCACGAATATGTTTTTGATGGAACATATGAAGATAATAAACCAGTTTATAATCCAGATGCAAATGGTAATGAAATAGTGACTTTAATTGATTTAACTAAAGTTACAGAAGAAATGCAAAAAATGGTTTATGAGGATAAACAAAGACTAGAAGAATATATTAAATTATCAGATGCCTCGCCATGTAAATTAGGAGCATCATGCGAATATAAAAAACAAACCGAGTGTAAGTATTTTGCACCCATATGTGGACAAATTATTCCTCCTAAAAATTCTTCTTTAGCTTATAAAAGAAATGGGTTTGGTTTTAAAGATGAAAAGGGAACTCGTCATAAAGGTTTAGATTTAATAAATGAAGGATATATAAATATGTTAGATATTCCGGAGGCGTGGATTACCTCGAAAAATCATCAAATCCAAAGAGATACATTAGTTTCTCAAAGTGAGTATATTAATAAAGATAAGATAAAAATAATGTTTAAGCAACTAAAATATCCGATTTATCATTTAGATTTTGAAACCTTTCCTTGTCCCTTACCTCGTTTTAAAGGGGAAAAACCTTACATGCAATCTCCTTTTGAATTTTCTTTGCATATTGAAAGAGAACCTGGTGTATGTGATAAAGATAAAGATAATTACGTTTTTTTAGCACCTGATCATAAAGACCATCGGGAAGAAATGATTAAGGCGATGCTTAAATATATGGACCCCGACCAAGGCACCCTCTTTGCCCAGAATGTAGCATTTGAAAAGGGCAGAATTAAAGAGCTTTCTTATATTTTTCCTGAATATAAAGAACCTTTATTAAAACTTTACAATCGAGGATTTGATTTAATTTGGCTACTTGATACTAATAGTAAATTGTATCAAGAATTAGGATTTAGTGAAGAAGAAGCTAAAACAATGAATTTCTATGACTATAAAATGAGTGGTTCTTTTTCCATCAAAAAAACATTACCAGTTTTTACAGATTTAACTTATGATAATTTGGAAGTTCGCAATGGAACCATGGCTATAATTGAATATGCTTCTTATCCTTATATGAGTAAAGAAGAATTTAAACTAAAATATGATGCTTTAGTCGAGTATTGTAAACAAGATACTTGGGCTATGGTAGCTATTTTAGATAGTTTAAGAAAAATAGTAAATAAATAAATATTTTTCTTTTTTTATGTTCAAAATAATATTGGTGATATAGATGCCTAATATTAAAAGTTCAATAAATTTTGGAATGGTTTATATTCCTATAACTTATGAATCATTACTTAAAAATAATGATATTAATTTTCATATGCTAGATAAAAAAACAATGAGTAGAATTCGTTATAAAAAAGTAAGTGAAGCAAGTGGGGATAGAGAGATTTTGCAAAAAGATATAGTTAAAGGTTATGAATATGAAGATAATAAATTTGTTATAATGGAAAATAAAGATTTTGAAAAGATAAAAACAGAAAAAGATAGAAGTATTACGATTGAAAAGTTTGTAGACATTAAAGAAATTGATCCTATATATTACGATCGTCCTTATAAGGTTTATGCTAAAGGAGCAGAACATGCTTTTTCTCTTCTTGCCCAAGCTATGGAAAATAAAAAGAAAGTAGGGATAGCTAAAACTGTTATTGGTCAAAAAGAAACTTTAGTAATTTTAAGGAGTAAAAATAATGAACTTTATTTAAATACTTTGTTTTTTAGTGATTCTTTAAAAGATGAAGAAACAAGTCAAAAAAAAGCTAGTTTTTCTAAACAAGAGTTGCAAATGGCTGAAACTTTAATTGATACGATGAGTGGTAAATTTAACCCGCAAGATTACAAAGATGAATATCAAGAAAAATTAAAACAAGCTATAAATAAGAAAATAGCGGGGAAAAAGATTACAAAACCGAAAGAGGTTAAGAATAAAAAAATTACGGATTTAATGGAAGCTTTAACTGAAAGTATTAAAGAAAATAAAAAAGGAAGAAAGAAATTATGAATATATTTACCGAAAAAAATGTATTACCGATGTTATTTAAAGAAACTAAACCTTTTGATAGTGATGATTATATTTATGAAATAAAATTTGATGGTTATCGAGGAATAGTGTATTTAGATAAAGAAAAAGTTACTATTCGTAGTCGAAATAATAAAGATGTAACAGCAATCTATCCCGAACTACATAACTTAAATAAGTGTTGCTCCAAAAAATGTATTTTAGATGGGGAATTAATTGTCATGGGAGAAAATGGCCCTGATTTTTTTAAAATGCAAAAAAGAGGACGAATGAAAAATAAAGATAAAATTGAAAAAGAAAGACAAGAAAATCCTGTTATATTTGTAGTCTTTGATATTTTATATTACGACAACCAAGATTTAACCTCCTTACCCTTAATAACTCGTAAAAAATATTTAGAAAAATATATCAAAGAAAATGATAATCTTATTATTTCTAAATATATTTATAAAGATGGTAAAAAATTTTATCTCTTATGAACAATTTTACTGATGAACTTATTTAAAAGACATATTATTATTTTCACTTATATCTACAGGCA
>CANPXJ010000049.1 GCA_947585915.1 uncultured Bacilli bacterium
TGAAAAAGGAATAAAAAATATTCTATCATAAACTAATGAATATTTCTTTCATTAATTTACATCTAAAAGTATACATGATACAATATTTAATTGAGATTTTTCACTAAAATTATGATATACTCTCTTTCTACATCTTATATTAATCAATTTCTTGAAAAATAACTTGATATACATTTTAAAACTATAAATTTGATTTTGATTTTCATTCATAAAAATAGTATCAACTGCATCTCCAGATATGTAAAAATCATTTTTCTCTTTTATGTGTTCAATTAAATAAATCGTTGGTATATTTGAAGGATCAGCAAATGGTTCTTCATAATAATATGGTATTTTTGCAATTGTTTTTTTGACATCTTTATCTTTGAGCATTATAGTATGATGATTTGTTTTTAAATTTTTGGCTATCTTAGCTGCTGGTTTGCTTTCATCTCTTTCATTTTCAAACCCTAAAGTATAAGTATTTATTTTGCATTTAAAATATTTTTTTGCTAAATGTGCTAGTAAGGTTGAATCTTTTCCGCTACTCATTAATATTCCAATACTTTTTGGTTTACCTAATTTAAGTAAACACTCTTTAAATTGTTTTTCATATTTTTTAATATATTCTTCTTCAGTTAATTTTTCTATTTTACTATTCTTATATTCCTCAACTAAATCAAAATATTTTTTTATTGTCACTTTGTTTTGATAATATGTTAAAATTGTACCTCCATTTAATTTAAAAGTATTTTTAAAAAGAGTTTGTTCATCACTAAAATTATCATATCCTAAATAATTAGCAATAGCTTCTTTATTAAACTCTTTAACAAAATTTTTATCCTTTATTATTTGTTTTAATGAAGTTGAAAATATAAAATTATTATCTTTATGATAATAATAAAGATGTTTATTACATAACTTATCAGTTATTAAATATAATTTTGGCTTATCATAAATTACAATTAAAAAGTCGCCATCTAATTTTTTTAGAAAACTAGTTTTTTCGTGTTTGTATAAATATTTAATTAATTCTTCATCGTTTTTTATTTTTAATTTATATTTTTTTAATAAACTCTCTTTATTAAAGATATCTCCTTTAAAATAAACAAACAATTCTTTTAAATCTATTTTCTTTTTATCAAGATAAATCCTTGTTTTATCCTTATTTATAATTCCTAATATATTCATAAATTACTCATTTCTACTAAATTTTATAAATTAGCTTTATACCACAATTGAAACATATAATAGTTATATAAAACAACAGCTCTATTATAATCTAAATCTGTTTCAAATTCTTTAATTAATTTATCTAACTCTTCAAAATTAAAAATATTTTGTTCAGCTATATATTTTTTCGTAGATATCTTCTTTATATCATCTAGCATAAATCTTTTTACCCAATTTACGAGTGGAACACCAAAACCATTTTTTTGATACGTAGCAAATAATTTTTTATCAATATTTTTATATAAAATTTTATTGCTAATATACTTTTTTTCAACATATTTAAGAGGAGTTTTAAATATCAATTTAATTAAGTTAACATCATAAAAAGGCATATAATATTTGAAACCGTTTTTATTTATAACTGAAGCAGTTTTCAACTTATATTTAAATGGTAAAAGATGTTTTACATCGCCCATCATCGTTCTAATCTTGGGATTATTTACTTTTTCTAATTCAAACACTTGTCCTTTAACTTCTAATAATTTATCGGAATAATTAAATCTTGATACAATATTTAATTGAACTTTTTCACTAAAATTATGATATACTCTTTTACCTAAAACTAAATTAATAGTTTTTTTAATTAAATATTTAGTCCTACTTTTTAAATCATAAATATAATATTTATAATAATTCATAAAAATAGTGTCATGAACATCTCCCGTTATATAAAAATCATTTTTCTCTTTTATATGTTCAATTAAATAAATCGTTGGTATATTTGAAGGATCAGCAAATGGTTCTTCATAATAATATGGTGTTTTTGCAATTGTTTTTTTGACATCTTTATCTTTGAGCATTATAGTATGATGATTTGTTTTTAAATTTTTGGCTATCTTAGCTGCTGGTTTGCTTTCATCTCTTTCATTTTCAAACCCTAAAGTATAAGTATTTATTTTGCATTTAAAATATTTTTTTGCTAAATGTGCTAGTAAGGTTGAATCTTTTCCGCTACTCATTAATATTCCAATACTTTTTGGTTTACCTAATTTAAGTAAACACTCTTTAAATTGTTTTTCATATTTTTTAATATATTCTTCTTCAGTTAATTTTTCTATTTTACTATTCTTATATTCCTCAACTAAATCAAAATATTTTTTTATTGTCACTTTGTTTTGATAATATGTTAAAATTGTACCTCCATTTAATTTAAAAGTATTTTTAAAAAGAGTTTGTTCATCACTAAAATTATCATATCCTAAATAATTAGCAATAGCTTCTTTATTAAACTCTTTAACAAAATTTTTATCCTTTATTATTTGTTTTAATGAAGTTGAAAATATAAAATTATTATCTTTATGATAATAATAAAGATGTTTATTACATAACTTATCAGTTATTAAATATAATTTTGGCTTATCATAAATTACAATTAAAAAGTCGCCATCTAATTTTTTTAGAAAACTAGTTTTTTCGTGTTTGTATAAATATTTAATTAATTCTTCATCGTTTTTTATTTTTAATTTATATTTTTTTAATAAACTCTCTTTATTAAAGATATCTCCTTTAAAATAAACAAACAATTCTTTTAAATCTATTTTCTTTTTATCAAGATAAATCCTTGTTTTATCCTTATTTATAATTCCTAATATATTCATATTTTTATATCTCCGTTTAAAATACTATTATATTCTTCTAATGAACCAATATCCACCCTATTTCCTTTCATTTTAAGAGCTTTTATAGTGGTCACATTTATCAAATTAATAATTATTTCTCCCATTGAATCAACTTGTTTATTTGAAAATATACTTAAAATTTCTTTTACATCTTTTTTCTTGATAAAATAAAATGGTGGTACAGCATAACTTGATTTAGGCTTTTGCGGTTTTTCTTCCATGGCTATTACTTGACCATCTTCAGCAGCTTGTACAACTCCCGTTTTTCTTAATTTATTTATATCATTTTCTTCGGTATAAATAATATAGGAATTAGAACTATTTTCAAATTGTTCAAAAACATAGTCTAGTGAAAAATCTAAGAGATTATCTCCCGCCATAATTAAAATATCATCATTAATTTTTTCTTGATTTAAAGCTAGCATTAAATCGCTTACTGAACCTAGAGCTTCTTTCTCATTATTGGTTCCATCATTTAAAACTTTAATCATATTTGCATCTTTATGGTTATTTTTCCAATCAAGAAAATCATGATAAAATAAATTATTGCTAACTAAAATCATCTTATCAATTAAATTAGTACTATGCTTTACATTTTCCCATATTAAATCTAAAACGCATCTATCATTTATTTCTAGTAATGCTTTAGCCTTATTTTTAGTTAAGGGATACATTCTTGTTGCGTAACCTGCACATAAAATAATACACTTCATTTTTAAAACCCTCCTAAAACTTTTTTCTTAAATATTTCACTCCATCTGATGTATTGCAAAAATAAATACCAAAATCATTTTTAACTTGGGGATATAAAGAAAGATATTTTTCTTCTACTTTTCTTTCGATTTCTTCTTTATGTAGAGGATTTATTAAAGCCATATAATAGCCATTAAATCCAGCTCCACAAAATCTTCCTCCATAAACACCATTTAAATTTGGAACTAAATTATGTAAATATTCTAATTGATAAGAACCTGTTTCATAGTTTTTTATAGATGAAGTACCTGAGGCACTAACAATTTTGCCAAAATTCTCTATATCTCCTTGTTTATACAACTCTAATGCTTGTTTTACTCTCTTTAATTCACTAAAGTAATGTTCAGTTCTTTTAGTAAAATTTTCTGGTAAATGTCTTTTTATTTGCAAAAAAGAATCATAAGAATAATTTCTTAAAAAAGCTTTTTCATACTCTATTGGTTTATTTTGCAAATAAGAATTTATTAAAAAGGCTGTGACTTTACACTCGTCTACGCGAATATTATAATTAGTATATGGTAAAGACCTAGTTAAACCCGAATAGATTAAACATATTTCGAAATTTAAATCTTTTGAAGACTTAATTAAACGATATTTTTTAGTAAGTGGGTCAATACTTAAAAGATTATCTTTTTTAGCATAAACCTCACTACTTGGATCAAGTATTCCTACTTTAGTATTTAAGTATTTATTTTCAACTTTTACAACTAAATTAATAAGATCACTATTTTCTAGATAAATATCATTAGCTTGGGTTAGTGCCAATAGATAACAAAGTACTACTGCTGAAGAAGAAGCCAATCCTCCAATAGGTAAGGTTTTTTTTATATGAGCTTTTATTCCATTATGGATATTATAATTTTCTTTTAAAACTTTAATAGTACCTATTAAATAGTCATACCATTCACCACTAATTGATGGGATAGAATCTAAATTAAAATTTGCTTTGTTAGTAAAGGAATCAGTAATAATTTCAAAAGTACCATCTAAAGTTACGTTATATCTCATATCAATTCCTTTATTTATAGCAAAACCAGAAGTAATCCCTAACTGATGATCAATATGAGCACCGATAGGACACACTCGATAAGGTACAAAAATTTTATGTGAATACTTATTTGTCATATTACTTCCACCTAACTATAATAACTATTTAAATTATAAAAGAAAATTCTACTTATTGCAAGGTTTATAAAATATCTCTCCACATATCTATAATTTTTTCTTTATAGAAATCTTTAACTCTTTCTTGACTTGCTTTTTTATATTTTCGGTATAACTCTTTATCTTTTAATAATAAATTTATACTCCTTGCAATTTGTTTTTCTTCATAAGTTAAAGGATCTTTTGCTCCATATTTATTACCATCACAAGTAGGTATCAATATACCATATTTTTCTAACGAAATTTTTTTAGTATATTTTTCAAGTGCTTTTTTAGGTGCAATTATTTCTTTAGAACCTCCGGGAGCATCAGTAGCAATAACAGGCAAACCACAGGCCATTGCCTCAATCACCACATTCGGCATTCCTTCAAAAAAGGAATTTAAAATAAATATTTTAGAATTGTACATATAACGATATATTTTATCAGTAAAATCCATGATAAATACGCTTTCTTCTAATTTTAAATCTTTAACTAATTTTTCATAATAGTCTTTATAAATTCCTCTGCCAAATAAAACCAATTTAGCATTTTTATTTTTTTTAACTACTTCTTTAAAAGCTCTTATTAGATGCCATTGTCCTTTTTGAAAACGATATCTTCCACAACAAATAATAACATCTTCTTTAAATAATTCTTGATGTTTTTTAGGTAAAGGTTTTATTTTTTCCTTATCAATAAGTTTATTTTCACAGAAATTAGGAATCACAATATTATTTTTTGCTTTAGCATGATAATATTTAATTGAATCATTCATAACAGATTTTGATACATTAACAACTAAATCAACTTTTCTTATTATTAATTTATATAAAAAGTTCATTTTATTGGAATGCATATCACTCATTGAATCAAAATTACGAACTGAAATAACTACTTTCTCTTTTGATTTAGATAAATAATTATATATGTTATACTTCATTAAAAAACTAATACAAACATCTATTTTTAATTCTTTTTTTAATTTTTTTAACTTCTTAATACCTATTAATTTCTTTTTACGACTTTTTAACTCAATTATTTCTATAATATTTACATCAGGTCGATAATCTGCATCTATCATATCAATAACGACTAAATAAACATTATAATCTTTTTTTAGTTCATTACACAAATTGTAAATAACTCTTTCGGCTCCTCCTGTTTTAAGGCGCCCTATTAAAAACATTATATTTTTTTTCATTAATTACCTCTCTATTATATCAAGCCATTTTTTTATGATTTTATCTTTACTAAAGTCATTAATTCTTATCTTTTCTTTTTCTTTATATTCTTGGTTTAGCTTCTCATTTGTTAGTAACATAATAATTGCTTTAGCAAGATCTTTTTCGTTTTGCTTATCTTCAGTATTAAATTTAGAAATCAATATTCCATATTTTTCTTTTGTTAATCTTTCTACTCCCTTATCTTGATAATAATTATCACTTAATATCTCTTTAGATCCCCCTGGCGCATCGGTTGCTATTATAGGAACTCTACAAGCAAGTGCTTCGATTAAGACATTGGGAAATCCTTCAAAATCAGAAGCTAAAACAAATGCTTTAGCATATTTCATAAAATTATAATAATCAACTCTAAAATCCATCAAATAAACATTATTCTCTAGATTTAATTTATTAATTTGATTAGTTAATTCTTCTTTTAAAGGACCTCTACCAAAGATTAATAATTTCGCATCAGGAACTTTTTTAACTACCTGTTTAAAAGCATTAATAATATGAGCGTGATTTTTATGTTTAACTAAACGAGCTGTGGCTATTACTAAATTATCTGCTATGTATTTTTGCTCTGATTTTTTAATTTTTTTATTCATACATTTTTGAATTCCTTCAAAATCACAAAAATTTTCAATGACATAAGTTTTTTTAGAATTAGCCTTAAAATAATTTATTTGGTCATACTTAACACTATTAGAACAACATACTATTTTATTTGCTAACATTAAACTTATCTTATGTAAAATTTTATCTCTTTTAGATTCGTTTTTCGTACTTAAATGATTTCGAATAGAGATAATAGTTTCATCTTTATATCTACTTGCTGTATTATAAAAATTATATAAGGTTGTATAACTAATTGTGGCATCAATTTTATATTTCTTTTTGATGTTTCTTACTTTTAAAACTCCCTTAAATCTATTATGACCCTTTTTTAATTCGGGAACTTCAAGAATTTCAATATTGCATTTATAATCAATTCCTCGCTTACTAGCCACAACCATTATCACATTATAATATTTTTCTAAAGTATTTGCTAAATTAATAATTGAGTGTTCAGCTCCACCATTGGCTAAATAACCAATAAATAACATTATATTTTTTTTCATATTTCTTCCTTTCTTCCTTCCTAGAATATAATAAATTATAAAGGGCAAACATATAAAAGATGGGAATATATATCTAAATATTGTATTTGGAGCAACGAATATTGTTAACCATAATACTAATAAAGGAATTAATAAAATAAATTCTTTTTTTCTTTTAATGAGAGTATAAATAAATAAGATTACTAAACAATAAAGATTTGTTGTAGATTTAAACATTAAAACATTAAATATAGTTAATGCATCTATCTTTCTTCTTTCAAAATTTACTGTTTCATACATTTTATTTATATATGAGTTTTTAAAAGCATAATACTTTATATTTAATGGCAGTCTATTTTCTTTATTTTCATAAAAAATAATAGTACCAACAGCAATATTAAAATTAAAATATTCTTTATTTTTTAAATAAAACGATTTTATACTTTCCTTTGGATACTTTAAAAATAATTCTATATATAATTTAAAGAATTCAAACTTATTTTCTTCATAATATTTGGTATTAAAATGTTTCTTTATGCTATCAATAGTAGTAGCATGATATGTCATTTTAAATAATTTCGTATCAATAAATTCATCAATTCTTTTTTCATACTCTTTAGGTAATTTATCTTGTTTATCATAGGTTATGTAATACATTTGATTTAAAAATAAATCTAACCTTTCTACTTTTTGAGTTGAACTAATATTAAATATGGAAAAAACTACATTTGTCCATAATAAATAAAAGCATATAACACTCAAAAAGATTATTCCCAGTTTTTTAAGATTCTCTTTTTTTAAATAAATTAATATTATTAATTGGGTAATTAAAACTATATATATTCCATTATTTTTATATAGAATAACTAGTAACATACTTATTAGTAATAGTATTATATCTTTCTTATTATTTAAATTTTTTTTAGAATTAGATAATAATTTCGTAAGTTCAATTATATAAAATAGAATGGCTACTCCAAACATTGTATCTTTGGTTGTATAGATTGAAAAAAAACCATAGATTGGATATATACAATAAAAGATTGGTAAGAATTTATTTTTTATCTTTTGTTTATCCAAAAGATAAATAGAATAAGTAAACACTCCGGCCATACTTATCATTTGTAAAATAGAGTTTAACAGCACAGCAATATTATCATTATGAAATAATTTAGCAATATTTATAAAAACCCACCAAGTAAAGGTTTGAAAGACTGGATGATGATTATCAATGGGTTTTAAACCCATTGCCTGTTTCATTTGCGAATAGGTATCACTTATAATATTTCCCGGGTAAAAATTAAGTAAATAAGGAATATAACATATGAATATTAATATAAAGATAATTATATATTTATGTTTTTTTACTAACTTTTTCAAATTATCACTTCCAAAACAACTGCTTATATAATACCATAATTTTTCTTTTATAAAAATAAATTTTTTCAACAACAATGGACATATATGATATACTATTGATTGAACAAAGGATGATTATATGCAGAAACGTTTTTTTCCTTTAAAAGCTCTTAAATATATGCTCGTTATTCTTTTAATATGGCTTTGTATCCTATTTATAATAGATCATCTGATGCCTAAGTATTATTTATGGAATAAAGAAAATGAAAATATTAATAAGGATTTAATATCACGACGAAAAAATATCATAGAAGATGAGTATCCTCTTCTAAAATATTCTCTAACTAAATTTACAAACCAAGAAAAAAGAATCCTTATAATTGGGGATTCATATCTTGAAGGGGATGGATACGACAATATTAATAATACTTGGTGGAAACAACTTCAAATAAAATTATACCAAAAGGGATATAAAAATGTAGCAATCTACGCCGTTGGCTCATGTGGAAAATCAACTTTAGATTATTTAAGTTGGTTAAAAGAAACTAACTTAATAAAAAATTTAAAACCTGATTTAATTATAATGGGTTATGTTTTTAATGATCCACAAATATTTGAAAAAAATTATTATAATTATGACGAAGATCAAAATTATAATGAAGAGAATTTTTTATTAAAACAATTTTCTTTATTATACCCAAATATAGCCTACAAGCTAAATAATATGTTAAATGATAAATATACTAATAAAAATAAACCACATCTTTACGATATCATAACTAATGATCAATATTTAAAAGAGTATAATGAATTAGCTGTTAAACCTTTAGGAATATATATTAATAACTTAAACATTCCTTTCTTTTTACTTACTACTCCACATAGTATCGAAAAAAGTTCAGATGAAAGATATAATAAAGTATTTCCTTTATTTGAACAAGCTAATCTTAAAGTGTATAATACTTTATCTACATTAAGAATGCTTAATGAATTAAATTCCAAAAATTTTAATAAATATTTTAATATTAATCTTGTCAATGGCCATCCTGGTACTATATTTACCAATGGTTATGCTGATTATACTCTAAAAGTACTAGAAAAAGATTATAAAGATATTTTAGGAGAAAAAGAAAAAATAGAATTACCTATAAGAATTAATCAAATCTTTCCATACAACAATTCTTTAAAGTTAATTGAAGAAACAAATAATTATGTAACCTATGAATTTGACAACCCTAATAAAAATTTACTTTACATGCCAATTAAAAAAGACTATTTTAAATTAAACTTAGAATTCCCTACTGATATTAGTAAAATAGAATTATCAGGAGACAATTTAAAAAAAAGTTATTTATATCTTAATAAAATTTCATCTTTTGGTTATGACACGCAAGAGATGTTTTATAAGGGAAAAAGAAAAGGAAAGATTGTTTCTTGGAATATTAATGAAAAGCAAGTCATATCAATTAATTTAAGTACAAAAGTCTTAAATAAAAAAGAAAAATTAAAAATAAAAATTTACAAAGGTAGTGATTAATATGATAATTTTAGGTATTTCCGCTTATTATCATGATTCGGCAGCTAGTATAATAAAAGACGGAAAAATTATTGCCTGTGCCGAAGAAGAAAGATTTACACGAATTAAAGGCGATAGTTCTTTCCCAGTTAATGCTATTAATTATTGTTTAAATTCTCTTAATATTAAAATCGAAGACGTAGATCATATTGTGTTTTATGAAAATTATTTAACTAAATTTGAAAGATTATTAATTAATTATCATGTCACAGCTCCTAGCAGTTTAATATCTTTTGTAACCTCCATGCGCAAATGGTTAACTAGTAATTTATTTTTAGAAAAAGAGATTCAAAAGAAATTAGGAATAAAAAAGAAAATAATTTTTGGCGATCATCATTTGTCTCATGCTGCTAGTGCCTTTTTCCCTTCTCCTTTTAAAAAAAGTGCAATTTTAACTATTGATGGTGTTGGGGAATTCTCAACTACAACTTATGGAATTGGAGAAGATAATAAAATCACTTTAAAAGAGGAAATGACATTCCCTAATTCTTTAGGGTTACTTTACTCCGCTTTTACTTATTATACTGGGTTTAAAATAAATTTTGGGGAATACAAACTTATGGGTTTGGCACCCTATGGTGAAGCAAAATATGTTGATTTAATCAAAAAACATTTAATTCATATTAATGATGATGGAACCATTATTTTAAATCAAAAATATTTTAGTTACACTAATAAATTAAAAATGATTAATAAAAATTTTATTAAATTATTTGGTCTTCCTCCTCGCAAACCAGAATCAGAAATTACAAAACCTTATATGGATATAGCTGCTAGTATTCAACAAGTATGTAATGAGGTGGTTATAAAGTTATGTAATCACGTTAAAAAAGTGACTAAATGTAAGAATCTAGTATTGGCAGGTGGTGTTGCTCTAAATGTTGTATCTATGGGACTTATCGAAGAAAAGTGTGGTTTAAATATTTGGATAAATCCTGCTGCTTCGGATGCCGGTGGTTCACTTGGCTGCGCTTTATGGTATTATTATAATATTTTGGGTAATAAAAGAATTGTAAATTATCCTGATAGTATGAACTATACTTATTTAGGACCAAATATTACTAATAATGATTATAAAGAAAATAAAATATTGGAAAAGTTAAATGTAGATTTAGAAATTTTAGATGAAGATGTGTTAGCAAAGACTGTGGCTCAATTGTTAGCTAAAGATAATGTTGTAGCTATTGCTCGTGGAAGGATGGAATTTGGCCCTAGAGCTTTAGGTAATCGATCTATTTTAGGAAGTGCTATTAATCCGCAAATGCAGTCAATTATGAATTTAAAAATTAAAAAAAGAGAAAGCTTTCGACCTTTTGCTCCTATTGTTTTGGAAGAAGACGCAGATAAATATTTTAATATAAATAAACCATCATATTACATGTTAAAAACTTTTATGGTAAAAGAAAATCTTAGAATCAAACCAAAAACTAAAGGAAAAAATATTTATGAAATTGTCAACTACCCCGTCGCAAGCAACGGAGCTTGAATAGGAATCACAGTTTTGAAACATGATCATCTTGTTTATGTG
>CANPXJ010000050.1 GCA_947585915.1 uncultured Bacilli bacterium
AATATTTCTTGCTTCATTTCTAATTGCTTTCTTATCTGCTTTTTCTTTCCTTTTTTATTTTTGCCGGAACTTAAATTATTTTAATTTAGAGTATTGCAAAATAAAAACTAGATACATAAATCTAGCAAAATTATTAATCGTCAAATAGAAAAAGATTTTAATCTTTAATTTTTTTTAATATTTCCATAATTT
Organism: uncultured Bacilli bacterium; assembly: GCA_947585915.1. Lineage (GTDB taxonomy): Bacteria > Bacillota_I > Bacilli_A > RF39 > UBA660 > HGM10766. Next base: position 193 of record CANPXJ010000050.1, read on the forward strand.
CTTCATATACTTGTAATTCTTTTTTATTAATACCATCATTCTTAAATGGAGATACAAAATCATCAATTTCTGCTAAGACTATATCTATATTATTTTTATTAACCTTATCCTTAATTATTTCTAAACAAGTATCTTTATAACCCCTTATTGCACACCCAGCTAATGATTTATAATAAGAAACTTCTGGTAACTTTGATTTTTTATATAAATCTAAGGCAATTTCATCGGTTATCTTTCTAGGATTATGCAAGACGATTTTATTACTTCTAAATACTCCATGAGGAGCTGATTTACTAGGACAATCTATTACTTCGGCATCTTCAGGAATTTCAACATCATATAATGTATCTCCTCTTATTAGCCATCTTAATATCTTATCTTCTGTACTAAAATTGAAGCCACCCATGTCTTTAGGATTTTCGGCGATTGGATTCCAATTATTGGAGATATTTATTTCATCAATTTTATATGCTAAATTATTATTTGCACTAGATGATTTTCCAAACATAACTTTTAGATATTTCTTCATATTAAGACCTTCTTAGCTTGTTAATATTCAAGCATACTTTTTTAATATATATCCAATTAAATTTGATAAAAAAATTATAGCATAAATTTTAATATTTTAAAACCCGAACTATAAAAGCTCGAGTTTAATCTCAAACTGGTAGCGGCGGGGGGATTCGAACCCTCGACCTATCGGGTATGAACCGAGTGCTCTAGCCAACTGAGCTACACCGCCATAAAAGTAAGCAATTTAATAATAGCATATTTGCTTATCTTTGACAATATTTTTTTACCTTTTTATAGACAATTTTTTTACCTTTTTATAGACACTTTTAATCATATTTAGTACAATAAAAAAGAACGAGGTGAAGAAAAAATGGAAGAAAAAATAAAAGAAGTAATAGATGAGTTAAGACCATATCTTAATAGTGATGGTGGAGATATTGAATTTGTAAAGTATGAAGATAATATTGTTTATGTTCATTTAACAGGCGCTTGTTCTGGCTGTGCTCATCGTAATAATACAATATCTAACGTTATTTTATCAATGTTACAAGAATCTATTGAAGAAGTAAAAGATGTTAAAGAGTGTTAACATCTTTTTTCATTATCCACTCTATTGGCTCAATTGAACTATACTTACTTATTAATACATAAACCTTCTTTAAAAATATTTCATATTCTGTGACTAAGGAAATAATATCTATTAGAGCATCTTCCTCTACTTCATTATTCATTATTTTCTCATATAAATCAAAATAATAAGAAGGATATAATAATCTAGCATAAAGCATACGATATTCATAATTAGAAAGTTTAGTATTATTTAAATAATATTCTAATTCTAAATAAACATTTTCTTTTTTAAAAAAACTATTTTTAATATATTCAGCAATATCTCTTATTCTTAAATCAAAAATAAATGATAAAGGATTATAAAAATTAATTGCGTAATTTGGATAATATACCCTTTTATGTGATAGTTTTAAAATATACTCTCCTTTATAATTTTCATTAGTATTATTTACATAACTGATTGCATTTTCAGCTAACCCAATATAATAACTAAATGAATTTAAAATTAGTTCTTTATCTTTACCAATCTCTCGAACTTGATATTCAAAATAATCTATTTTCTCACTCCATAAATTAGCCCAATCATTCCGATATAATTTACTTTTTTCTGGATTTAATATTAAACTATTTTGAAAATTAACAATATCGATTAAGTCAATTTCTTGATTTTCTTTTATATTTACTTTTAACATTACATAATTTATTTCATCGATAGTTGTAACTAATTTTTGACTTTTATTAAATATAAATTCATGACAACTAATATGTTTATTCTTAAGTTCTAAAGAAATATTTAATAAATCTTTCATATCTTCTAAAGGTCTATTTAAAATAATAAAATAATAGGAATTAAAATCATATTCAAAATAGTAATAATTGTTATTATTATTTAATTTATCAATTTTAATATTATAAAAGAATTCTATATCACTTTTCATATTTTAATATATGAAAAAACTTAAGCAAATATGCTTAAGCTGCTTGTTGATATGTATAAGTTGGTCCACCAGCACTAGATGTTGGAGTTTGAACAGTAGGTGCAACAGTTGGTTGAGCATTTTGAACCGGAGTAACGTTTTGAACTACTTGGTTATTAACTGGAGCTGGTTCTACATTTGTTGCAACATTAGTAGGAGCCGGTGTATTAGGAACTGTAGGAGCCACATTTACTTGAGCATTTTGAGGATTTTGTTGTAAAGCTGTTGTTGCTTTTAAAGCCTCATTAGCTGTTTCTACTACTCTACTCATTTCTAATACTTTATCTTCTATATAATCCATATTTTTAGATTGATTATACTTTTCGTGAATACTAGCAATCATCTGATCTTTAATAGATTGTTGTCTAATATTTGCTCTATTTATTAATTCTTCTAATTGTTTGAAGAATTCTGCATCTGATAAAACATTTTGAGCTGGTATTGCCTCTTCCATTGATATAGGTTGAGTAATTTGGGGTTGGGTGCTTTCTTCAACTTGGATAGGTTGATTATTTTGAACCTCGGGAGTTGCATTTAAATCTAATGGTTCTACCATACTTTCTAATGGAGTATTAGGATTTAATGCTTCTGGAGGAGCTTGAAAATCAACCGCAGGAGTTGCACTTGCCTCTGGAGCAATCGCAATATCAACAGCTGGGGTATCAGAAGGGACTTCTAGTTGTTCAGCTGGTTCTGGAACAGGTTGAGGATTTTCCACAACTGGTTGAGCTGCAACTTGAACATTTGCTTTTGCTTCTTCGAATTTTTTCTTAATCTGATCTTTTCCACTTTGTTGAAGAGCAATCAATTTTAAATCTGTTTGCTTTATAACATCGCCTTGCTTATAATTAGTTAAAAAATTAGGATCAAATGTATATGATGCATTACCTCCCGTTATAATATTACGCATTACCTCTTTAATACGATTCCATTCATCGTCTGTTTCTATTTTAGCAAAAGTATATTTACCATTGTCTTCTATAACTTGGGAAACATTTAGTTTAGCAAGACCATTAGGGTCAGTTTCGTTAAACGAATATATTACATACTTACGCCCAAAATCAGCAATATCAAAAGCAGCGATAATTTCAGTTTCAGCAGTTGTCCCATCTTTCTTTTCTACACTTATTTTATCTGGCATATAAAATCCCTCGCTATTCTAAATACCATTATAGCAAATACTTTTACAACTTTCAACTTATCACTAAATAAATTTTGCCGAATTATTATAAATCTTAATCCTATCTAAAACAGAAACTTTTTTATTATCTATATAAATTGTTTTAGTTATATCTTTTAAAGTGCTGTTTAAATCACTTGCTAAAACATATAAAACATTGCTTTTATCTTTATATATTGCTTTAGTATTATTCGTGTCTAAACCTCTTAATATACTTCTTAATATTGCCCTTTCTTCGGGCAAATTTACTGGTTTTATTTTAATACAAAGAGAAAAAGGCTTAAATTTTTTTTGATAACTACGAGAAAGCCAAAGGTTAAATTGGCGTCGGCTTTTTAATTTTTTATTATCTTTTTCAAGTAGATTTAACTGATATTTTATTTCGATATAATTGATGATGAGTAAAAAAATAAATAGCAATAATATTATTGTAAATATATAGGCAGATATTTTACACATTATCGACACATTGCCAATTAATAAGATCCTTGGCAAGGTTAAAATAAGGCTTATATAAATACTAAAAATAATAAAACAATTTTTATAATTCATTTTATCACCATTTAAATTTATGTCAAAAAAAGAAGAAAAACTACTACTTTTTAGCATTTTTTCTCTTTTTAGTTTTATCTTCTTTCTTATCTTCTTTTTTAGCCGGAATTGGTAAAGTATCTTTACGTGATAAATTTAATCTTCCTCGATTATCATAACCTAAGGCTTTAACTCTAATTTCATCCCCTACTTGAACGATATCTTTTGGATGTTCTACCCTTTTATGGTCAAGTTTTGAAACATGCACAAGCCCTTCACAACCTGGCCACAATTCAACAAAACAACCAAATTCTTCTACTTTTGTTACTTTACCAGCATAAATTGCTCCTTCTTCTACTTCTCTTACAACAGATTCTATCATTTCTTTCGTTTTATTAATAATTTCTTCGTCAGTATGATAGATAATAACGCGTCCGTCATCTTCTAAATCAACTTTAACAGCATCTTTATCATTTACACTTTTAACACCACTGGCATCTAAAATTATTTTAGTTATCATTTCTCCGCCACGGCCGATAACATCTTTAATCTTTTCTGGGTCAATGTTAAATGTGGCGATTTTTGGAGCATATGGACTAAGTTCTGCTCGAGGTTCATCGATACAATTTTCCATTACATCTAAAATTTGCATACGTGCCTTTTTGGCTTGGGCTAAAGCTTCTTTTAAGATATTTTTGGTAACACCTTTAATCTTAATATCCATTTGTAAAGCACATATTCCTTTTCTAGTTCCGGCAACTTTGAAATCCATGTCACCCATATGATCTTCTAAACCTTGAATATCAGTTAAAATTGTATATTTTTTCCCCTTAGTAATTAGACCCATTGCAATACCAGCCACTGGGGCTTTAATTGGTACTCCGGCTGCCATCAAAGATAAACAACCAGCACAAATAGTTGCTTGGGAAGATGAACCATTACTTTCTAAAATTTCACTTACAACTCTAATTGTATAAGGGAATTCTTCTTCACTTGGAATTACTTGTAATAAAGCTCTTTCTCCTAAAGCACCATGACCAATTTCTCTTCTTCCTGGCGCTCCATATCTTCCCGTTTCCCCAACACTAAATGAAGGAAAATTATAATGAAGCATAAATCTTTTTGAATCTTCTAAACCAAGACCATCTAATATTTGATGTTCGCCAATAGCTCCTAATGTAGTTGTGGCTAAAGACTGCGTTTGACCTCTTGTAAATAAAGCTGAACCATGTGTACGAGGCAGTAAATCAATTTCTGCTTCTAATGGTCTTATTTCATCTATTTTTCTACCATCTGGTCTAATTTTTTTATCAGCTATTAAACGACGAACTTCATCAGCTTCAATTTGATATAAAATTTTGCTTACTTGTTTTAAGTATTCATCAGCATCATCGCGTTGTCCATATATTTCAGTAAAATTGCCAATAGTATCCTCTTTGATTTCCTCAATTTTAGCTTCACGTTCTTGTTTATCTTTAATTTGAATGGCCGCAATAATATCATCTTGAGCATAATCCTTAACTGATTGCTCTAATTCTTCATCAATCTTAGCTAATTCTACTTCTACTTTTTCTTCCCCAATTTCCTCTATTATTTTCTCTTCAAATTCACATAATATTTTAATATGATCATGAGCAAACATTAAAGCGTCTAACATTACTTTTTCACTAACTTCTTTAGCGCCAGCTTCGACCATACAAATCGCATCTTTAGTACCAGCCACTGTAAGTGATAATTCACTTTCTTCTGCTTCATCAGCTGTTGGATTAATAATAAATTTTTTACCAATTTTACCTACTACTACTCCTGCAACTGGTCCATCAAAGGGAATATTAGAAATTCCTAAAGCTAAAGAAGAACCAAATAACGCTGTCATCTCAGGTGAACAATCCTGATTTACTGATAAAACCGTATTAATTACTTGTACTTCATTACGGAAATTTTCATCGAACATTGGTCTAATTGGACGATCAATTAAACGAGCCGCTAAAGTTGCATTTTCACTTGGTCGACCTTCTCTTTTAATAAATCCTCCTGGTATCTTTCCAACTGAATAAAGTTTTTCATTATATAAAACTGTTAAAGGAAAAAAGTCTTGAGTTACCGCATTCTTTCCCATTACTGCAGCTGTTAAAACCACTGTATCTTCATATCTAACTAAAACACTCCCATTAGCTTGTTTAGCAAGTTGTCCAGTTTCAACAACTAATTTTCTTCCTAAAAAATCCAATTCAAATACTTTTTTTGCCATATTTTATACCTCTTTCTTTAAAAAAATAGACACCAAAAATTAAGTGCCTACTTTCTAATATTTAATTCTTTGATTAATTCACGATATTTTACAATATCTTTTTCTTTTAAATAATCAAGCAAACTACGACGCTTTCCTACTTTTTTTAAAAGTCCTCTTTTAGAATGATAATCATGAATATGAACTTTTAAATGTTCAGTTAATTCATTAATTTCTTCTGTAAGAATAGCAATTTGAACTTCAGTTGCTCCACTATCTTTTTCATTCTTACCAAACTTTTTGATAAGCTCAGCTTTTCTTTCTTTTGTTAAAGCCATTTTTTCTCCTCCTTTTTTATATTTAGTTTAAACTGAGTTAAAAATCGGAGTATTTTTTAACCAAGTTAAAACTTACTACTTAATTATATTATACTATCTCGATTAAATCAACTAAATTTTAATCTTAATATCGAATACTATTCTCTTTTACTTTTCTTTGAAATTTCAATATTTCTTCTGATGGATAATTTGGAATTTCAATTGTATATTTATTTAATAGCGTTTCTAGTACTCTATTTGATATTTCTAATGATATCGGTTTTTCATTAAGCATTTTTAATATTTCTTTTTTTTCATCCAAATATCTTTTTAAATTTCGGGGTGTTTCAAATAATCGCATAAACATCCCTCTTTCAGTTGTTTATTATTCTATAAAATTATTTCTTTTAAGTCAAGAAAAAAAGTATTTATACAATACTTTTATTATATCCAACGAGAAATATATATTTTTCTAGTAGAATCTATTTCATATTTATCAAATATTTTAATGATATTATCAATTATAACTTTTAAGATATTTGATACAGTACTTTTAACTTTGATATGCACAAGTTCCCTTTTCATTTCATTTCTAAAAGTATAATCGTCAATATATTTAGATATTACTTTATCAATAGCAGTTGCTCTTTTTAAATCTTCGACATCAAATTTTTCAATGTTACACACATAGTCTTTATAAAAAGTAACTAATCTATAACTTATATAATCATCTTCAAAAAATTCAAATTCTGTTATTTTATAATAATTAGGACAATATTTAATTAAAGTATTACTACTCATGTAATGCACTTCCCTACTACTGTATTCTAAATAAATTATAATAAAAAAAAATTGTTTTGTCAAAACAATTTTAATATATCTTGCAAAGTTATATAGACCATCAAAATCATGAGCAAAATAAAGCCGACAGTATGAAAAGCATTCTCCACTTTTGAATCAACAGGACTACCTTTTATTTTTTCAATTATTAAGAATAATATTCTGCCTCCATCAAAAGCTGGGAATGGTAAGATGTTAATAAATCCTAAATTAATACTTAAGAAAGCAATTAAATATATAATTTGTTGAATACCTACAGTTAGACTTTCACCAACAACCCCATATATTCCTACAGGTCCTGATAAAGCATTTAAACCTAAATTGCCAGTAAATAAATTAACAATTACAATACACATTGAATTAATAACTGCTCCAAATTTTAATACAGCATATTTTAAAGCATTTACAAAACCATATTTACGAGTTGTATCAATATTAACACCAAAGACCTTTTTATCATTGCCATGTTCATCTTTTTCAACTTTAGGTTTTACTTTATAAGTTTTTACTTCACCATCTTTTTTCTCTATTTTAAAAGTATAATATTCACTTTTATTTTTTAAATTTAACAAAATTTGAGCTTTATCCCAAGTATTAACCTCTTTACCATTAATAGCTAAAATTCTATCGCCTTTTTCAATTCCTGCCTCACGCATTGGATAGCCTTTAGTTGTATTTTTAACAATAGGGTCTAATCCTTGTGAACCCCAAATTAAAGCAGAAAAGAATAGTAATATGAAAGCTAATAAAAAGTTAAAAGTAACCCCAGCTACCAAAATTAAGAATCTTGTAAAAGCACTTTTATTACACATAAATTTATTTTTAGGAATTTTATCGTCATCTTCTGAAACTTCCCCAGCCATTTGAACATAACCACCTATTGGTAAGGCTCTAATTGAATATTGAATTTTATCTTTACCAATTTTTTTATAAATTATAGGACCCATACCAATTGAAAATTCATAAATATGAACTCCGCTTTTCTTAGCGAAAATGAAATGACCAAACTCATGAACAATAACTAGTAATCCTAAAATAAGTATTAAAACAATTAATGTTAATATCCACATACAAATACCCTCCTTATATTATTGTAAACATTATTACAAATGCTATAACTACAAATATTAAACTATCAAATCGGTCTAAAAGTCCACCATGACCAGGAATTAAATGAGAAAAATCTTTTATTTTAGCTTCTCTTTTCATCTTACTAAAAGCTAAATCACCTAACTGAGAAATTATTGATAAAACTAAAACAGAAATACCAAGTTTTAGAATATTAGCTGTTGGATTTAGTAAATTAAGATAAAACATTCCGGCGATGAAACTTCCTAAAAGAGCTCCACAAATGCTTCCCTCCCAGGTTTTTTTGGGAGAAACACTAGGAATAAGTTTATGTTTACCAATAAGAATACCAAATATTAAAGCAAAAGTATCATTAAATATTGGAATAAGAAGAATAAAGATAAAATATAAAATATTATAATTAACCAAGAATTCTAAAGCTGTAAAGAATGTTCCTAATAGTAAAATCCACCCAATTAAATAAAAAGCATCTTTAGTATTATATTTTTCCGTATCAAAAAATATAGCAGGAATAATAAGTAAAAGTAATATTATACCAATCGTTCTATAAGATAACCCTATTTCTAAAATATAATCATTATGAGTATAAAATATTAAAAAAAGTAAACACAATAGACCCAAAATCTTAATAAGGCTTGGAAAATCTTTTTCTTTTTTCCTTAAATCAATAACTTCTTTAAAAGTTAAAACACTAACAATTGCTAGTCCTATTTTAAAAGGTATGCCTCCTATTAAAATAAGAGGAATAAAAATAGCTAATAAGACCATCGCACTAAGAACTCTTTTTTTCATTTTTCTTCAACTCTCCTAATATAAAGTATACTCTTTATTGTCAAAAAAAGTCAATTAATATTTTAGCAAGTTATACTGTTAAAGCCAATTTCTCATATATTCTCTATAAATATTCAATATGTAAAAAGATGTCAATGAAAAAAGATGATTATTCATCATCTTCTAAATCAATATTACCTTTTTCAATGTCTAAAGCTGTTTCTAATAAATCAGTTGTAAATATATTCATTAAGTATCCTTTTATGTCTTCATCTAAAACTAAATCCATAAAAGTTTCGCCATTTTCGACAACTTCTTCAAAAATTTCATAATCTCCTGTAGTTTTTTCATCCTCAGTAAGCTTATTTGCATAAAAGAATTTATGTCCTTCTTGATTTGTGTCCATTAATAATAAGTATTTGCTATTATCATCTAGCGTAACAATTTGCCCCTTTTTCATCTTTTCATTCCTCCTAATTCATTTTTATAATTTTCTAATTCTTCCTTTATTTTTATAGCTTGTAATATACTATTACAAGCATAATCAGTACCATTAATAGTTATTATCTGATTATGAGCAACCTCTTTATCTTGATTTTCAAGCATATTATCGATAATTTTATCTATTTCGTCTATTTTTTCATCAATATTATCTTCGCTTAATTGTTCATTATTTGCTGATACGCCAACTGGTATTGGTCCAGCTGATGGATTATTACGAAGAAATTCTTCTTGTTCTTTAGTTAAATTTGGAATTCCTTCTGGCAACCCATTATTTTGATCATTTTCATTATTTTTTGGGGGTTCCAAATTTCTATTTTTAGCTTTATGTTTGTTATAAATATGCTTGCCAAGTTTATAAACTCCATAACCGGCCATTCCAAGTAATTCTAAAGAAACTCCCCAACTACCAAGTTTATTAAAGATGCTCATACTATTAATAGCCTTATCGCCAACTGTCCATAAACCAGAGACAGCATCAAAACTACCATGACCAAGTTTACCTACTAAAAACTCATTTACACTATGAAGAGGTCCACCTAAACCAATGTGGTGAAGGGGGTGCCATAAAGCGCTGACGATTCTTGCTGGAATAGCCAGAGGAGTACCTAAAGCTAAATTCGAACCAATCATCATTGCGGTTCCGGCGACTGCTAACGTTATTAATATGGCTTTTTTGTGTTTACAAGCAAAATCTCTTACGTGTACAACTCCTTTTCTAACCTTTTGATAACCACTTTTTATTTTTTTACCTACTTTAGTATCTAGTACCTTATTAGTAACAGCTACCACTTTGTTTCTTACTTTAGTAAATCCATTTTTTAATTTATTTAATATTTTTGCATCCTTTACTTCTCCTACTCCATTTTCATAAATATTCTTTCCTCTATCTTTAATATTAACTACTGCACTTCTTATTTTAGCAAAACCATTTTCCAATTTTGATTTTATATTTTTTCTTTTTTCATCAGTATATTGAGCGTTTACTTTTTCCTTTTTTAATTGCTCATTTAATTTTCTTGAAATTTTGTTTTTGTTAATATCTATGCTATTTAAATAATTATTAGCTTTGATTTTATCATTATCGCTTTGTAAATCATTAATTGCCATACCAATATATTTTTGATTATCTTGATAATTTTTATCAACTTTTTTAAAGGCTGTTTTTAAAGCAATTAAGTTATTATATATAATTGTCCTTTTCTTTTGATAATCACTTAATTCCATAGATTTTTTATTTCTATCTAACTTTTTTAACTCAATCTCACTTAATTCAATTTCATAAAACAATTTTGAAAGTTTTAAAAGATTATTAGTATATTCAACAACTGGATTTGGAATTACACCTTTGTAACCATTAGGATATAATAAGTCATTTAAGTTTTGAGCATTTTTAATGATTACATCAATTTCTTTTTCTAATTTAACATTTTCATTTAATTCTTTAAGCTCATCAACCCCATCAAATCTAAGCATAAAACCACCTCTTTTTTATGAATTCATTATACTTTTAAAACTCATTATTGTCAAATTAAACACTCGTTTGACGGTGTCTAAATTTATCGGAAAATAAAAAAATAGAAAGAACTCGTGGTATAATATACCTATAAACCAAAATAA